>JANNDA010000221.1:0-12729 GCA_031387195.1 Planctomyces sp.
CCCCACCCGTAGCGCCTGTTAAGATTGACGGGGTATACGCTTCCAGCTTGTCGCAACTGTTTTTTATGGTCACACGCTGTACGATTAACCCACGAAACACTCACTGCCTCGAAGCGTCGTGCCATACTGTTTTCATCCGGCAGAAGATTCCTGCGACGCTGGACGGCGTCTCGTTTGGCACCACAATGCTTTGAAACACACATCGGACGGCACAGGGAATGTGCCTATTACTTTGGAAAACTCATGCAATTGATCGCCTCGACCACGTTTGGTCTGGAAGCTGTTGTCTCGCGAGAACTCAAGCAACTGGGCTACGACCAGCAATCGACCGAAGACGGCAAGGTGTCGTTCGAGGCAGACGCGGCGGCGATCGCTCGCACGAATTTGTGGTTGCGGTCGGCCGAGCGGGTGCTGGTGCAGGTCGGTCAGTTTGATGCTCTCGACTTCGGTGAGTTGTTCGATCGCACGAAGGAACTCCCGTGGGAAGACTGGTTGCCGGAGAACGCTTACTTTCCGGTCCGCGGCAAATCGGTTCGCTCGCAACTGCACAGCGTCCCCGATTGTCAGGCGATCGTGAAAAAGGCGATTGTCGAACGGCTGAAGCAGAAGTATCAGAAAGTCTGGTTCCAAGAGAACGGCCCGAACTACACCGTCGAAGTCGCGTTGCTGAAAGACCGCGCTACATTGACGATCGACACGAGCGGAGCGGGCTTGCACAAACGCGGTTATCGCAAGTTGGTCGGCGAGGCTCCGCTGAAAGAGACGCTCGCCGCTGCGATGATTCAGTTGAGTTATTGGAACCCCGGCCGCATGTTGCTCGATCCGTTCTGTGGCAGCGGAACGATCCCGATCGAGGCGGCGTTGATTGGCCGCAACATCGCTCCGGGCCTACACCGCGAGTTCGCCGCCGAAGCCTGGCCGATCGTGCCTCGCGACGTTTGGAAGCAAGCGCGGGTCGAGGCTCGCGACGTCATGCGTCCGAAAATCGACGCACCGATCATAGGCAGCGACAGCGATCCGAATGCCATCAAGCTCGCCAGGCATCATGCCACGGAAGCGGGTGTCGCGGCGGACATGCGATTTGAACATCGCGACTTCGCGCAGATTTCTGGTCCAGACCTGCTGCCTTACGGTTGCTTGATCGCGAACCCACCGTATGGCGAACGGCTCGGAGAACTCGAAGATGCCGAGGCGCTCTATGTGCGCTTGGGTGCCTTTTGCAACCGGCTCAATGCGTGGTCGGCCTACGTGCTGACCTCGCACAAAGAGTTCGAGCGACTCTTCGGCAAAGGCAGCGACCGCCGCCGCAAACTCTTCAACGGCCGCATCGAATGCACCTACTACCAATACCAAGGCCCCAAGCCGCCGCGAGCGGAATGAGTGAATTGGGATCGCGAGAGATGAACGAACAATCGACGAACCGGCGCGGTCCCTGGCAGGTGTTGAGGACTCACGAGGTTTACAGCGATCCGTGGGTGCGGCTTACGAAGGACGATGTGATTCGGCCGGATGGGCAGCCGGGGACGCACACGGTCACACGTTTCAAGGATGGGGTCTCGGTGCTGCCGCTGGATGCGGACGGAGGCGTGTACTTGACCGAGGAGTTTCATTACGCCGTCGGTCGCCGGAATCTGGAAGTTATCAGCGGCGGCGTTGAGACTGGCGAGGAGTTTTTGGCGGCGGCAGTTCGTGAGTTGCAAGAAGAAGTGGGCCTCGTCGCCGCGCGATGGACACCGTTGGGCGTCACCGATCCTTTCACAACGCAAGCACTCGCGCCAGTGACGATGTATCTGGCGGAAGAACTGTCATTCGTCGCAGCGGCTCCCGATGGGACCGAGGTCATTCACCGCGTCCGAATCTCGCTGGCTGAGGCCGTCGAGATGGTGATGCGCAGCGAAATCACTCACGCGCCGAGTTGTGTTTTGATTTTGAAAGCAGCGCGGTATTTGGCGGAGCGATGAACTTTCCGCGAACTCCGAATTCAATGCTTGATCATGTCGCTGAAGCGAGATAGATTCGGGCCGGTTGAGCTTCGGCTCACGACCTCTGCCATGTTCGACAGGGCTCAGTTGCGGTTGACCCTACAAACAAGACCTCGGGGGCCTTCTGGTTCCGGCCGCGTGTAAATCCGATCGCTTCGGCCTCGGCTCCCACTAACCGGACTTGCTGCTCCCCCTTTACGGTTCCGGGTCATCGAATCCACCACAGCCCACCGGCATTACGACAGAGGTTTTTTTCTGCGCTGTTTGCGAATGACGGTCAGTCTCACCGAGGCTGACCGTCATTGCTTTTTTCCGGCGCGAGTTTGTTGCCTCTTGCTGGGCGACTTTGTCACGATCCCGCTGATTGTCGTCTTTCGCTCCGCGAAAGAACGTCCTTTCGCGGAGCGAAAGGCGACAATGACAGTGCCTTTGGGCTGATGCCGTCCGGCTCGCCTGGGGCAGTAAGTTTTGAGTGACCGCTCATAGATCTGAATAGGAGTGAAACATGTCTTTTGACGTCTACGGCGTCGGCAATTCGCTGGTCGATATTCAAGCTCGTGTGGATGACCAGTTTCTCGAACTGGTGGGGTTTCAGAAGGGGATCATGACACTGGTGGATGAGGCCGCTCAACGGCGAGTGCTCGATCAACTGGATGGGCGGCCGACGAATCGTTGTGCGGGAGGTTCGGCGGCGAACACGGTGATGGGGGTCGCCGATTTCGGTGGCAAGGCCGCCTACTCCGGGAAAACGGGACGCGATGAAATCGGTGAGTTCTTTCTCAGCGACATGCGTCGGCAAGGAGTGAGCATCGAAGTTCCTCCCACCGACGGGCAGTCCGGGACGTGCGTGGTGCTCATCACCGAAGACGCCCAGCGGACGATGCTGACGAACCTCGGCGTGTCGGCAACGCTCAGTCCTGATGACATCAACGAGGCGGAGATCCGACAAGCGAAATACGTCTACATTGAAGGCTACCTCTTCACGAACGAAGGCCCACGAGCGGCTGCGCTCAAGGCGATGGAGTTGGCCAAGAAGAATCACGTGAAGGTGGCCTTCACGGTCTCGGACCCGTTCCTGATCGGGCTGTTCCGCGATCGTTTCTGGCAACTCATCGAAGAAGATGTCGATCTGCTGTTCTGTAATGTCGAGGAAGCTCGCGCACTCACGGGCCAGGAAGATCCGATTGAGTGTGCTCAGATCATTCACAAACATGCGGAGAACGTCGCGCTGACGTTGGGCAAATCTGGCTCACTGCTGATGCACCGAAATGAAGTCATCCCGATCGAGGGCGTTCCCGTCCAAGCGATCGACACCACCGGAGCGGGTGACATGTACGCGGCCGGGATTTTGTACGGCATTACGAACGGACTGAGCTGGCCGCAAGCCGGGCATTTAGCGTCTCACGCGGCGGCGCGAATCGTGTCACAACTCGGAGCCCGCTTGCAGCAACGATTCACTCACGATGAGATTTCAGCATTGTTGAGGTAATTGTCTGAACCAAAAACCTCGTAGTTTTTTACGCCAAGCATTCACTGCCAGGAGACTGTAATGTTGAGACGAATTCAATCCTTCGTTGCTGCTTGCGCGATACTGCTGATGGGAGGCTTGGCTTCCGGTGACGAAGAGGGCTTCGTGCCGCTGTTCAACGGTCGGGACTTGTCGGGCTGGGTGATCGTCAATGTGGCACCGAATACGTTCACGATCAAAGAGGGGATCGTCGTGAGCACGGGGGTGCCGACCGGTGTGATTCGGACAGAGAAGCAGTATGAGAATTTCATCTTGGAACTCGAATGGCGGCACATGAAGCCGAAGGGGAACGCCGGAGTTTTTGTTTGGGGCGACTCGCTCACGGCACAGGGGACTCCGTTCGCGAAAGGGATAGAGGTGCAAGTGCTCGACGGGCACGAGACCGCGAACTACACAAGTCACGGTGATGTGTTCTCAATTCACGGTGCGCGGATGAAACCGGACAGACCGCATCCGAACGGATCGGAACGCTGTCTGCCGAGCGAGAAACGCGCGAAGCCCTCGCCGGAGTGGAACCACTATCGCGTGGAATGCCGAGACGGAATCATCAAGCTAGCGGTGAACGGCAAAGTGGTTTCCGGTGGCAGCGAGTGCAAACCGCGCAAGGGATACTTGTGCCTCGAATCAGAAGGCTCGGAGTGTCACTTTCGCAACGTGCGGATTAAGGAATTGCCCTCGTCGAATCCACCTGCTCCTGCCAGCGAAGTTGCGCCGCTGGCCGAAGGATTTCGGAATCTCTACACCGGAATTGATTTGGCGAATTGGAGCGACGACCCGGGTCATCGCGGCCACTGGCAGCCCAAAGATTGGGTGTTGGACTACGACGGCAAGAGCGAAGCGAAAGGGAAAGACGCCGCCGATGCCGGCCATCTGTGGACCGAGAAGGAATACGGCGACTTCGTGATGATTTGTGACTGGAAATTGCCGGCCAAGTTGAAGAAGTCCAAGCGTCCGCTCATTCACCCCAACGGTAACGAAGGTCCAGAGGAAGAAGAGTTCGACGATGCTGGTGACAGCGGCATTTATCTGCGTGGCAATGACAAGTCGCAGGTCAACATTTGGAATCGAGCCATCGGTTCCGGCGAAGTGCGCGGCTATCGTGTCGATCAGTCGTTGTCGGCTGAGGTGCGTGAAGCGGTGACTCCGAAGATTCGCGCAGACAAACCGGTCGGTCAGTGGAATCGCTTCATCATCACGATGAAGGGAGAACGGCTGACGGTCGTGTTGAACGGTCAGACGGTCGTCAACAATGCTCTATTACCTGATGTCCCTGCGCGCGGCCGGATCGCGTTGCAGCATCACGGCGATCCCATTCAATTTGCCAGCATCTTTATTCGAGAGTTGAAGTAATCAGCGCGACCCGCTCGACAAGAAGCTGAAGAGCCCCTTCTTGGATTTGGGTATCTCGCCGGCCTTTTTGATGTCCGGCGCTGGCTCAGTATTCTGATCGATTTTCAGGGCCAGTTGTTCGAGGGCTTTGGTGATTCGCGATTTCGGCGCGTGAGTCAACAACGGCACCCCGTTGTTGCGCGACTCGACCATCGAAACGTAATCATTGGGCAACTGAAAGTAGACCTCACGGCCGATGGTCTCAAGCGCCTTACTGAGACTGATGTTCGCGTCTTGCAGGCCCATGCGATTGACGACGATCTTGATTTTCTCGGTCAGTCCTGACTTCTGGTCAAAGAACTGCATCACTCGAACGACATTTCGCAAGCAGGGAAGATCCAACTGAGTGATCATGAGCACGGTGTCTGATGATTCCATCGCAGCAAGATCGAGCGGGCCGAAATTTTTGCTGACGTCGACAATCAGGTGCGTGAACGTGGACTTGAGCAGTGCGATGACGCGTCGCAGTTCATCGGGTGAGATTGCCGGACGGTCATCCATTTGCACGGGGCGCGGCAACAAGAACGCTCCGCTGGAATGCTGTGTCAGCGAACGTTTCAGCAAGGAGTAGTCCAGTCGGCTGATGTTGTCAGCGACGTCTTGGATCGTGTAATCCGGGATGATGTCAAGCCACACGTCAGCATCACCCAAGGACAAATCGAGATCAATGAGTCCCACGTTGTTGCGTGGGTTCTGGGCCAACATGCAAGCCAGATTGACGGCGATCGCCGTGCAACCCAGTCCGCCGCTCACACCGGCAACTGTGATGACTTGCGAACTCTTCGTGCGGCCGTCTTCATTACGACCGCCATTTGTTTGCTGAATCCGATCGAGCGCTGCCAGGAAGTCATCGAGTCGCAACGGTTGCGAGAGATATTCCCTCGCTCCGTTGCGCATCGCACGCAGGATCAAACTTCCTTCTTGCGAAGTGCTAATGACCAACACGGCACAGTTGGCAAGGCTGTTCGAAATTTGGGCGATGAGGTCCAGAGCCATGTTGGGATCGGAGTCGATCGCGATCAGAGCGATGTCCGGCTCTGTCTGTGTGACGACATCCAGAAAGTAGTCGTAGCTGGAGCATTCGGCTTCCAGCCAGACCGATTCAATGCCGAGCAGCAAATTCTTTAATGACGCTCGGCTGGCATCCTTGGGATCAACCAGTGCGAGACGGACGACGCTTTTCATGACGTAGGACCATTCGTGATTCTTGACTCAGTGGTTATCGAGCCGACGGCTCAATAAGACCCGGTTTGCGATTTTTGGAGTTCGAGCCGTTACTGGATTTCGTCGCCGGAGCGGTACGGTTTTCCGTCGGCGAGCTTTGCTGTCGAGGTGCCGTTTTCCCGGCTTGTTGAGGTCGCCGAGATTCAGTGGCCGGCGACGTTGTTTTCAGAGAAGGGTCATCAAAACCGACTTGCCGCACAGCAGAACTCGCCGTTTGTCGAGCGGCCACAGGTGCGTTGACTCGTTTGGAACGAGCGCTCTGGTCGTTCTCGATCGCAGGAGGGGGCAGGACCAAATCTTGACGAGCTGGTGACGGAGCGGTGTTTACTGGCGGAACACCAGAGCCACCGTTTTTCAGTCCGGGAACGATGTACGGTCCTGACTGCTCGGGGCCACAGGTCTCACAGCGTTCGCCGAATTTGGGAACCTCAAGCAAACCATAAGTCATCAGTTCGCGGTCAGTCGGAGCATCGGAGAAGCCGCCTGGGCCACCGGACGGAACCTGACTTTCGTCCAACGGAGCCACCAATTCGGGCGTGACGGTAATCACCACTTCCGTCTCAGAGTCCTCCGTTGACTTCCGGCTAAACGCGACCCCGATGTAAGGCAACTCACCCAAAAATGGAATCTTTTGAGTGGTGGTGGCCTGCCGAGTGGAGATCAACCCCGCCAGCATCAAGGTCTGTCCGAATTTCATTTCGACTTGAGTGTTGACTCGTCGTACCGTGAGGGCCGGGACCGTGATGCCGCTCACGGTGACCGCATTGCTGTAGTCGCGGTCGCTGACTTCGGGCTGTAGTTCCAATCGCAAACTGCCACTGCCTAAAACGACAGCAACCGCCTCCAGCCGAACACCGAACTCGCGATATTGGATGCTCACGGTCCCCAGGCCACCTGGAACCAAAATCGGGAACTCACCGCCTGACAACAATGTTGCCGGGCGGCCATTCAGAGCGAGGACTTCCGGTTCCGCGAGGATCTTGAGCAGTGATTCATTTCGAAGTGCGGTGATGTACGAACTGAAGATGTTGTTGTTGCCAATGATCCCGATGGATGCTGTCGCGTTCCTGAGACTGGCTGGATTAGTCAGGACCGATGGAACGCCCGGCTTGAACGGCAGTGTGACATCACTGAGGCTGGTGATCGCTCCGGGCGAACTGTTGACGAATCCGTTGCGGTTCAGGTAGGTGAAGTTCATGCCCAGTTCGCGAATCGCCGACCGCTGAGCCTCCATGACTTTGACTTTCAGCAGCACCTGCTGAACACCGCCCACTTTCATCTGGTTGAGCACTTTGGGATAGAGCTGTTCAGAGATCTCGACGATCTGCGTGATGTGTTCCGGATGCGAGACCCAGCCGCGCAGCACGATCGCGTCCTGGACTAAGAAGGCTTCGATCGACGAGTTGGGAAACTTGCGGTCGATGATCGCCTGCAGGTTGCGTGAGTCGCCTTTCACGAAGATCTCGACGGACAGGTTTGAACCGGCTTCGTCGTAGATCACGAGTGTCGTGACGCCTTGCTGCAAACCAGAAATCCGAATCCGGTTGGGTGTCAGAGCGGAGACGTTTAACAGGACGGGATCGAACCCATCCACCCGAACAATACGGTTTTTCGTCTCAAGCACCTTGGCAAACTTCTCAATCACTTCCAGATCGGTGCGACGCGCGGTGATCGGTACGACCGGTTCGTTGCCGTTCGCGGCTTGCGGCTGGGCGAAGAGCGGCTGGGGGTCGGCGATTGAACTCGCGACCAAAGCCAGCAACGGCCAAGCGACCGTGAATAGAAAATTTTTAAGCTGACGCATCCCTGCACCTCGCATCACATCCTTGTGGCCGCCATATCCCCAGCGGCGCAACGCGAAGAGTCGATTGTGTCCAATCGCCTCTTCCACTCCCTCTGTGTTCGCACAGGGGAAGCAATCAACCTCCAAACAACTTTCGGATGGTTCCCATCCAAGGTTGTCCGCTTTTTTGTGGTAGATCGGTGGCGGCTGTCGGAGTCGCCTCCACCTCTTCCGGCAAATCAACTTCTTCGGTGACTCGCTCCGAGCCTTTGAAGATTTCGATTTTCCATTTCTTGTTATTCGTTGGTTCTGGATTTCCGACAGGCAATGCTTGACTCACGGTGTGCTGCGTCACTTCATTTCGTTCGCGATCCACAATGACGTCTGAAACTGCCAGCCGCGGATCAAATAATTCTTGCTCGTCCGATCGTTGGTCGTCGTCGTTGCCTCGCAGTGTCAGATGCAGATCACCCACACCTCCCGCCAGCTTCAGCAATTTAGCTTGTTCGGAGTTGACCAACAGGGCCACATTCTTGGTTTGTGCCTGAAGCTTTTCCGGCACTGCCGAGCTGGAGTCACGCTGTCCGTCGATCGCAAACACCTCGATACACTCCAAGACCGTTTTGATCTCCTTGTTAATTCCTTGATCTCGTCCGCCGTTCATGGAACGGAGAGTGACGAGCACATCCACTTTGTCTCCCGGACGAATCAAACCAGATCCGGTCATGGTGGGATCGATCGGAATGGCGACGGCTCGCATCCCTTTCGGAACATCGCTGGACGCGTTTCGTCTCCCATTCTTATCGAGCTTCACCACAGTGATGAGATCACCGGGAAAAGCTCGGACCTTCAATGATCGATCCTTAATCTGGTCCAGTGTGGTCACGGCCCCTTCTGGGATCGTTTCCACCGGCATCTGCTTGAATTGCACATTCTTCTCGTCGAGCGCTTGCCCCGGCAGGATCTCTGCCACCGCGACCAGCACCTCGAGGGCTTGGCCCTTCGTTTCTTGTTTCGAATTGTTCAACAGGACTTGTTGCACACCCAGCATGGCGACCAGTCCGCAAGTTCCGGCGACCACTAGAAGCAGAATGGTCTTTAGTCGCATGTTGCACCACGCCTTCCTTCGTATGATCGGCACCGTCTAGGCAAACTCTTCAGCCTTTAACGGTCCTGCCGGTCACATAGAGTTTTACCATTGGAGAATCAGTCTTCAGGCCAACCTTCGCGCCGGCCGACAGGGGCCGCAAAGCCCCTGCCAACTCGCAGTTTCTGCCGATCGTTACAGCAACATGCCGTCGTAGAGAAAGACGGCAATTGCACCGAAGCAAATCGGAATTCCATAGGGCAGCAACCGCATCGTCGGCTTGCGATCAGCCGCGATCGTTGCCACACCGGACACGCCCAGCTTCCTCATGTCGCGCCATTCCAGAAGGATCGCCATGAAGTTGATCGAGTGTCGTTTCCAATCGCGTTGCAACCCGACCATCACCACGGCCATGACCGCTCCGATGATGGCAGTCGCCACGAAGACTTCCCAAATGACAACCGGACCCAGCCAAGCTCCAATTCCAGCCATCAATTTGACGTCCCCCGCACCCATACCTCCCAGCATCCACAGCCAAAAGAGAGTGGCGAGGCCGACAACCGTACCGAGCAATGCGCCGATCAAACCGCGATCCCAGACTCCCCAGCCCGTGCCGAACCACAGCGTATTGAACGCCAGGCCGGTCAGGACCATGGGAAACGTGATCCAGTTAGGAACGCGCAGTTCTTTGCCATCAATCCACGCAGCAACAATCAAAGTGATCGTGACTAATTTCACGTGCCAGTGATTGAGCAACAGTTCTTGCCAGTCCATCTTGATTGGCCTTTCGAGTGAAATTTGATTCGAGGGGGAAAATCAGCGGTGACACACAAACCGGGGACGGCAACAGTGCGACACCAACAACTTCAGCGGAGGACCGACGTCATTAAGGTCGGCCCGCAAAGCACAACCAACTGACGGTCGAAGCCACCGCGACAAAGGATGTCGTCAGGAACTCGTGCAACTGTGTGATTTCTAAGTTCATCCAAAAAGGAAACATCGCAGCACCTTGCTGAAAACAACCGATCCGTCTCACCGGTGAAATCCCCGTGAGACGGTCGGTCGATGGGATAAACAAAGGCAACAGCATGTTGCCTAAGAACTAGTCGTTGATCGGTGCGAGCGCCGTATCAGTCTTGCTGAAGGAATCATTGACCTTCGTGCCAAGATTGGTGACGGTGACGATGCAGACCACAACGATCAGGGCGAGCATCACGGCGTATTCAACAGCGGTTGGGCCATCTTCTGACGCGAGGAATTTCTTAATCAGGTTCATGGTGGTCTCTCTTTCAACAACAGAATGAAAATGAAATTGGGGGTTTAGATCGCCTCAAAAAACCGTCACGAAGCCCGACATTTTTGAAATGCCGGGCTTCGGACGTCGGTTTGTTTGAGCCGATTAGTCGTTGATCGGATTCAGCGCCGTCTGAGTCTTGCTGAAGGAGTCATTGACCTTCGTGCCAAGATTGGTGACGGTGGTGATGCAGACCACAACGATCAGGGCGAGCATCACGGCGTACTCAACAGCGGTCGGGCCATCTTCTGACGCGAGGAATTTCTTAATCAGGTTCATGGTGGTCTCTCTTTCAATGTACTTTGATGGTTTATTGATGGAATCCGAGTCTCTCAGGCTCGGGAGGTGACATTGGCAGGGCGATGGCCACCGTTCTGCCTCAGCAATCCGTGAACTTGTCACGGATGCCGAACTGAAAGCGGCTCGTTAATGGTGATCACCGTTTGAGCCACACTCAGCGCTGTCACCCAAAACCTAGGTCAGAGAAAATGAGAGTCAAACAGGGCTTGGGAAATTTGCAAAGTTTTTGCAGATTGTCCCCGACCGCGTAGAACCATTATCCCTGGGACAATCGTGCGTCAGACTGAGTGCTGCGTCACGCGAAAGAATTCGGGGTTCAGCAAATCAGCCGCAGGCCGCAGGCCGGGATTATTCATGAGCCGGGGAGAATTCCCCGCAGGCTGTTTCATACAAGCCCGAAGCGCAAGCGAGGGAAGTTCGCCGCATTCTCTCGCTTGCGCTTCGGGCTTGTATGAATCCATGAACCATGCGGGCTAGAGATCGACTTCGCGAAACAGTGTCTTCATCAATCGAAAGCCCAGTGACTCATACAATTGCACGGCTCCCTGATTGTCCGCTGTGACCTCCAGCGAAACGCGCGTGATGCCGATTTGCTGAAAGCCATGCAAAGCCTTGAGCATCAATGCGCGGCCGAGTCCATGACGACGATGCTCGGGCAAGATGCCGACGTTTTGAATCGCTCCGAGATCGGGGGTCGGTGCCAGCCCCTGAACGGTGCCGCAATCTTCCAGACGGCCATCTGCGGCATGCACGAGCAGCCAAGTGGATTCCGGAATGAATTGTTCGTGTCCGCTGATGTACTCCATGAGATTTTGACAACCGCTTTGTTCGCGGAGCGAGCGAAAGACTCGACCATCTTGCTCGTGCGCAAAACAGTGAAACTTCACGGCAGCGTGTCGTTCTAAAAACTCGGGCGACCAGGCTTGCCATTGATAGCCATGCGGCAGCAGCGGTTCGTCCAGCGAACGCTGGCTCAGTTCGATTTCCATTCGTAGGCGGCGACAGAAAAGAGTTCTCATGTCAATTTTGCCGCAGGCGAACAGGAGCAATTTCACGCAGGTCAGCCAGTCGCAGGACAATCACTCGCTGTTTTGGTCCGGTGGCATCTTCAAACTGAAACAGTGCTTGTCCGAGCGTTCCTGGTCGGTCGCGATCAGCGGTGATGATCAACATCTCACCCACATTGAGGTTGGCCGTGAAGCGTTGAGCGAACAGCGGCAGAACTTCCTGAGTTGTGCGGAACATCCAGCCGGTCGGTGCGGCGAACGGGCGCGTCTTCATCTGGCCGTGGTGTAGTTCGGGTAAAAAGTCCAGCCGTGCCCAACCATCCTGGCTACGCTCGGCGCGAAGACGCAAATTTCCATGAACTTCGACCAGTTCCAGGTGCCGACCATCGGGGATATCAACGTTTCGAAGGGCGACTGGTTCACTGGCGTTGATCTCCGTATCGCTTCCGGCTGGCAGGACAATTCGCCGAGCGGTCGTTTGCGGAATCCCATTCGCTTCGCGCCGCTTTCGTTCAGACTCGTCGCCAGCCAGATTGAGCAATGACTGCAACACGTCCGGAGGGGACGAGCCAACATGCCCCACTTGAATTCCCGCCTCACGAATGGCTGACCGTTGTTCCGCAGTCAGCGCTCCCACTTGATCGATTTCGCGCCACAGCGTTTTTCCCAGCATCGGATCGCCCGCAGGTCGATCAATGAAGACGATATCCACCTCCACAGAATCGCGAGGAACCGGAATCGGTGGCAGCTTGAAAGCGGTGGTCGATTCATTCGACGAACGACCAGACGGCAAGCTCTCGCAGGCGAGCGCGCCGCAACAGATCAACAACAGACACCAGATTTTGAGGGATGGAATAGACCGCATAGCGTGCGGAGAAACCAATGCCCGCCGGGATGGCGGAGGGGAAGGGAAATTCTGGAAGGGGCGGGACTCTAGGCCGCAACACAAATCGGGTCAATTTGAGTTCAGAACCGCCGCCTCTGTCGAAGGTGCGACGCAATCCGAAAAGAGAGAGCCCAGCTTCTCGATGTTTTTGTCCCACATTTTGGCTCTCCGCCATTCGTGTTGAAAGCGTGGCATGGGCGTCCTCGCCCATGCTGCTGGTTGTGGTCAAAAAGTCGGGCGGGACGCCCG
>JANNDA010000287.1:0-7234 GCA_031387195.1 Planctomyces sp.
CAGGCTACCAATCGCGGCGGCGACGTCTTCCAGTTCTTCGCTGACCGCTTGTCGGACTTCAGCGAGCCCCACGACCAGACCGAGTACGGTGATCGTGGCGATCAGGATCAGTTCGGCGGAGACCACAAAACCAGCTTCGTCGTTGAAAAGATTCTTCATGATGGCACACTCCCAAAGGTTATTAAATCAATTGTTGTTGAGGCGTTTGACACAGTTCGTTGCGTCGTGTTTGTTGGGAATGGTGTTAAGCGAGTTGAATGCCAGTTATTCAAAGTGCTTCAAAAAGTTTACGCGAGCGCATGGGTTTCGATGCGCAAGTCGTTGGGCCATCAGCCTCAAAGAATCGTTGAACGATTCTGGCTGTTATCAGAAATGTGCGTGGGGACATTCGGCACGATGTTGCCGAGAAACAACACGGATGTGGCGCGATCGACGTAACTCATGGAGCAGTCAACGCGCACCTCGAATGGCAACGTCGTGGCCGAATGGCATCATTGGGCTGACGCCGCCCCGCTCGCCTGACTGATGATGTTTGTTACCATCCCGCCTCGATCCGAGAACACCGTTGCCGCACTGGAGATTTTTGATGGACTCAGCCGCTGACCACATCTTCCACATGAACTCCGCATCGCAGGCGTTGCTCAAAGCCATGAAAGACTTGGCAGAGTCAACCGGCCGGACGATCAAGGATCTCGAA
The DNA here is from genome assembly GCA_031387195.1 of Planctomyces sp. Classification (GTDB taxonomy): domain Bacteria; phylum Planctomycetota; class Planctomycetia; order Planctomycetales; family Planctomycetaceae; genus SXKJ01. The sequence goes on from JANNDA010000287.1 coordinate 698, forward strand.
GGGATCACTCTGGGAGCGGCATTTGATTTGGCGGTGGAAACACACGGCGACGAATTGCCGGACTTCTGGACCGTCTGGAATGAATGGAGTCTCGCGCTGGACGAGCCACCGGCCGAAATGGGCGATTTGTAAGCGTCGTTAATCAGCCGCCTGTGCAACGAGCAATCGCTCGGCGATTGCGGCGGAGTTCTCGCGACCGGTGATCGGTACGGCCACACATTCGTCGAGATTTCTGAACCAGGTGTGTTGTCGTTTGGCAAATTGACGTGTGCGTGTCTGGATCCGCGTGACCGCGTCTGCCAGTCTGAGCCGTCCTTGTGCGTGCTCGATGAGTTCTTGATATCCGAGCGCTTGGCTGGCGGTTTGGCTCAGCGGCAGTGGCTCGTTTAACAACGCTTGCACTTCAGCGAGCCATCCAGCGGACATCATTGCTTCAACACGATCGTTGATGCGCTGGTAGAGCCAGTCTCGTGGCGGTTCCAACCAAAAAACATGGCGTGGGCGTTCGTCAGGCGGCAACGGCGCTTCTTGATGTTGAGCGGACATCGGCTGGCCGGTGAGTTCCGTGACCTCGAGCGCGCGGATCACGCGCCGAACATCGTTCGGATGCAAACGAGCGGCGGTTGGTGGATCGACTTGTTGCAGCCGTGCAAACAAAGCGTCTTGTCCGTCTCGCGCAATCTCAGCTTCCAATCGTGTGCGAATTTCTTCGTTGGCGGGCGGACCCTCAAAGACACCACGCAGCAGACTTCGCAAATACAGTCCCGTGCCACCGACGAAGAGCGGGACACGTTCGCGAGCCACAATCTCCTGGCAACATCGTTCCGCGACCGCGAGATACTCGGCCACGCTGAAGTCCTGCGAGGGCTCCAGTAGATCGAACAAATGATGTGGCACGCGCACGCATTGGTCGGCAGTCGGCTTGGCCGTGCCGATGTTCATGCGGCGATAAAGCGTCATCGAATCCAGCGAGACGATTTCTACAGCCGTTCCGTGTCGAGCCTGAATTCGTTCGGCCAGCTCAATCGCCACATCACTTTTCCCGCTCGCCGTCGGACCTACGAGAAACCAGCATCGACGGAGCAGTGAAGACGGAACTCGCATAGATCATCAGCCAACGTTCGGAAAAAGGAGGTCACTCGGAAATGATTCCACGATGATCGGAATCTGAGTCGCTCCGAGCCTGTGAATTGTCGTGGGATAAGCTTCCAGCTTGTCGCCTTCAAAAGCAGTTCCGACAAGCTGGAAGCTTATCCCACGTAAATCTTCGACTCGGATTGAAGCCGACCGACTTTCTCTTGGGAACAGACTTGCCGGTGGCCTCAAGAAAAGAGCAGACAACTGACAAACGTCGCTGCTCGCGACTATGCTCCGGCTCAGAAGTTTTTTCTCGGAGATTGTCGATGGCTCAATTTGAAGTCCAGGTAGAATTGGCTTGCTCAGCGGCTGAGGCGTTTGAATTTTTGGCTCAGCCGGCGAACATTCGGCTGATTAGTCCGCCGCAGATCATGTTGGCGTTTGACTCTGCTCCTGAACGCCTTTCGCTGGGGGCGCGGATGGATTTTCGTGTGCAAGCTTATGGCGTGGTTCGTTCGGGCTCGCACGAGATCATCGCCTGGGACGAGCCGTTACGGTTCGTCGAGCGACAAGTGGCCGGTCCGATGGGAGCTTGGGAACACGAACACTGCTTTCAGGAAACGCCGGGTGGCGTGATTGTGATTGATCGCATTGAATTTTCACCCCCCGGGGGATTGGTCGGATTGCTGGTGAACGAGCGAAAAATCCGGGAGTCGTTGGAAGAAGGTTTTGAGCATCGACACACGTTGCTCGAAAAACGATTTGGAATTCCGCAGTAACTGCCTCAAGAAGTTTTGTCATCCATTTTTACTGAAATAGGTTCTGTGATGTCGGATCGTCGCCCTTCAACGGATCAACGCAACAACGCGACATTCGCCGCGCTGACGATGGTGTTGACCGTGGTCTGTGGGTTCGTGGTCTTGGTGGCGTTTGTGATTCCCGACGTGTTGTGGTTCGTGCTGGTTCCGGTGGGGCTTGGCCTGATGATGGTCTTGCATTATGTGCTGTGGGGTCGCTGGTTGACCGGAGCTTTACGAGACCGGGAGCCGCCCCAGGAGACGACCGCGAAATCTGTTCGAGCAGAGGGCGATTGAGCCTCACTTCGTTGGCTTCAGCTCCGAAATGATCCGCTCCAACTCCGTCACACGCTGCTTCAAGCGGCTGACTTCGTCCTCAACGACATAGCCCAGCCGTTGGCCGACGAGCAACTTCGGCGGCTTAATGACATCGGTTTTGTCACCCCATTCAACCTCACGCAACCAAAGCAGTCCGTCGCCGGTTTGCACCAACGCACCGCGCTGCGGGTCGGTCAACAGAACTCGACCAATCACGCCTCGAATTGGATAGCTCGTTTCGACTTCCGCGCGCCAGACAATCAACGGGCGGTCTTTGAAATACGTGTAGGCTCCGGGATGCGGGTGTGTGGCGACTCGAATCACGCGATGAATGTCTTTCGCTGATGCCGACCAGTCGATCCAGCCATCTTCGGGGGCTCGCTTGGCGTGATACGTGGCTCGTGAATCATCTTGCGGCTGCGGGTTCCATTCACCCGCGAGCAACGTTGGCAACCAACGATCCAACGCTCGGCCAATCGCGAGTTCCATCGCTCTTGTCACATCAGTCGCATCATCCGTCGGATGCACGGCAAACGGTTCTTGGACGAGGATCGGACCACTGTCGGCACCCTCATCCATGACGAAATAGGTGACGGCACCAGGCGTCGCATCGTGAACCAGCCACGCCACGGGGGCTCGGCCACGTCCGCGAGGCAACCAGGTCGGATGAAAACCGACGCACGCCAAACGCGGCACTGCCAGCAATTCCGCTTTCACAAGTTGCGACAAGCCGACCACAAAGCAGATGTCCGGTTGCCAGGCTTTGATCTGAGCGATCGTTTCCGGCGCGTTGATGTTCTGAAAGCCGACGCAAGGAATCCCCGCTCTTTCAGCAACATCATCCAAGCGAGAGAAGCCGCTGACCCCCGACGGATCATCTGGCCGAAACTCCAAGACGCCGACCACGGGCATTTGATGCCGGACCAACGCTTCCAAAGTCAGCCGCGTGCTAGAGGTTGCACCGGCGAGCACAATTCGTAGTGAAGAGGGAGTCGCAGTCATTGTTTGAATATACCTCGCAGAGCCTTGAATGAGACAGCCGAGCGGGGCGGCCCCGAACTACATCAACGCCCACGCGGGAAAGCATTTGAAAAGTGCGATCGCAATAGCCGTCCCGACGGCTGGAATCAAAACCGTAGTGACAAAGATCGGGGTGTAGGCGCGAGCGTGTGTCTCACCGCAGATGTTGCGGATCAACATCACCAGATAGCCGTTGGCCGGCAGCGAGTCCAACGTTCCCGAGGCGATTGCGACCACTCGGTGCAGCGCTCGCGGAGCGACTCCCAATTCATCAATGTAGATCGGCTTGATGATCGGAAAGGCGATCCCCTGACCACCGGAGGCCGAACCGGCGATGGCCGCGATGATAGCCACCGCGAACGCCGCGCTGATCAACGGATCGCCGGGCAAGTGAGTCACCCAGTGGACCACCAGTTGAAACGACGGCAGTCCCGTGATCGACGCGCCGAAACCGACCACCGCCGCTGTCGAGCCGACTGCCAGCAAGCCGTTCACGAAACCGTCTCCAAAACAGGACCACGTATCCTTGAGCCAGCGCCGCAGCACGATCACTCCCACGATCACTCCCAGGAAAATCGAGAGCGTGCCGTTTTCGGGGAAGCGGCTGAGAATCGCGTGCAACATGGCGATCGCTGAAGAGGAAGTTTCTGACAACGACGGTGATTCGGCGAGCTTGTGGCAAATCGTCGGCAGCGCGTTCAATGCGAATAACGTGACCACCAGCGGCGTGATTGAGGCCATGAATCCAGGACGGTGCTTGGCGTGGGAATCGGGAGCGATCTTGTCGTTGTCTCGTGTTTCAAAGTGTTCGCCATTCGCGACGGCTCGGCCGATCACTCGTTCCAGATAACACTGCCCCCAACCAAACATTACTGCGGCCACGATCAAACTCACCGGCCATCCCGCGCGCGCGTCGGTCAGCGGCACCTTTTGGATCTCGTCTCCGACTTTGACCTCGTTGACGAGATATTGAATCGGAATCAGGTTTTGAATCTCCGGAGAGCCTGCGGACGTCATCGTGAAGGTGATTGAACCAAAGGCGATCGCGGCAGGGATGAATCGACGCGGCAAATTGGCCGCTCGAAACAACTGCAACGCCAGCGGGTAGACCGAGAAGCCGACGACGAACAGCGACACGCCACCATACGTCAACAACGCGCAGGCCAGCACAACCGCCAGACACGCTCGCTGTTTTCCCAACAGTTTTCCGACCGTTTGCGCGACGGTGATCGCGGCTCCCGACTCTTCCATCAATTTGCCGAACACCGCGCCGAGGGCAAAGATCAAATAGAACCGCCGCAGGTAATCGGCGAAGCCCGTCATGTAGGCCCCGTTCATCGTCGCCACCGGATCGGCACCGCTCAGCGTGATCGCCAACAAGGCACAAAACGGAGCGACCACAAAGATGCTCTTCCCACGAACGACCAGCAGCATCAACAGAGCCAAGCTGCCAAAGAGCACGATCAAGTGATAGACGTTCGTCATGACACATTCGCGTTGATGTTTGAGTTGGGTCGAGGAATACTCGTTAGCGGAAACTAACCCGAAGCGTGAGCGAGGGCGAGCGCTTCACAATACGATGATGACGGAAACAACGGAAATCGCGGAAACAAAGTTGTTCGGAGCGCCCGCCCTCGCTGACGCTTCGGGTTAGTTTGTTGGAGGCAGAACGATGGATGTTCCCATTCTTTCCGGTGAGACGTGGTCCGTGCCCAGCACCTCCGCGTGGAGTCCGGTGCATAACCCATCGACCGGCGACGAGATTGCTCGCGTGCCGATGTGCGGAGCGGCGGAAGTGAACGAGGTCGTTCGTGTGGCTCAGCAGGCGTTCGTCTCGTGGTCGCGAACGCCGGTCCCAGTGCGTGCTGCGAAGATGTTCGCGTTCAAGACGCAGCTCGAAGCGAACTTCGAGGAACTTGCCGCATTGATCACACGCGAGAACGGCAAGACGCTGGAGGAAGCTCGCGGCGATGTCCGTCGCGGAATCGAAGTGGTCGATTTCGCTTGCGGCATCGCTCATCTCAGCAAGGGGGAAATGCTGCCGCAGTTGGCCGAAGGGCTCGACGGCGTGACGATGCGCGAACCGATCGGCGTCTGCGTCGGCATCACTCCGTTCAATTTTCCGGCGATGGTTCCCTTGTGGATGTTTCCGATCGCGATCGCCTGCGGGAACACGTTCATCCTCAAGCCGAGTGAGAAAGTCCCGCTCACCGCGGTGCGTCTGGCGGAACTGGCGCTCGAAGCGGGGATTCCTCCCGGCGTGCTGAATCTCGTGCATGGCGGACGCGAGGCAGTTGACGCTTTGCTGGAACATCCAGGAGTGACCGCGATCAGTTTTGTCGGTTCGACGCGCGTGGCCGAACATGTCTACGTCATCGGCTGCCGACACGGCAAACGAGTGCAAGCGGCCGGCGGTGCCAAGAATGTGATGATCGTGATGCCCGATGCCGAGTTCGCTCCGACAACCCGCGCGATTATGGGCGCGGCTTACGGCTGCGCCGGGCAGCGGTGCATGGCCGGTTCACTGTTGATGGGAGTCGGCGACGCCGCTCCGCAGATTCGCGACCACCTGGCAGCGGCGATCGACAAACTGGTGATCGACGACACGTCGGCGAATTCGCAAGCGGACTTCGGCCCGGTGATCGACGCGACTTCTCGCGACCGCATTCGGCAGATCATCACGCAAGGAGAACACGAGGGGGCTCGATTGGTCCGCGGCGGCACACAGCAGATCCGCGATCGTGGCTTCTTCGTCTCGCCGACGCTTTTTGAAGACGCGAAGCCGGAGATGTCGATCGCACGCGACGAGATCTTCGGCCCGGTGCTGACGATGTTGCACCCCAGCAACTTGGACGAAGCGATCGCGTGGGCCAATCGGAGCCAGTACGGCAACGGCGCGGTGATCTTCACCAGCAGCGGCGGCGCGGCCCGGCAGTTTGCTCGTGAGATTCAATGTGGCATGGTCGGCATCAACGTCGGTGTCCCCGCCCCGATGGCGACCTTCGCCTTCTCCGGCTGGAACCGCTCGTTCTTCGGCGACCTTCACGTGCAAGGGATCGAAGGAGTGATGTTCTACACGCGGCAGAAGATCGTGCTCTCGCGGTGGGACAACGCTTATCGGCGAACTCAGGGCTGGTAATTGCGGTTTGAGAATCGGCGGAGATTTGCGATAAGTCACCGCGCCCACCGCCGCCCCCGCGCCGGTGGAGCGCTGATTGGATGCTAGACGACGAGCCGCAAGGAGGCAGAGTCGCCCCCAACGATACATGTAGGTGGAGGGGTTACTGGAAGCTGTGCAGCGGCGTTTCGAACGTAGAGTTAAAAA
>JANNDA010000332.1:0-1944 GCA_031387195.1 Planctomyces sp.
TCGCCAGTTGCCGGTGGCGGGATCAACGAGCGTCGTGCGAACAGGTTCGATGGAAACGGAGACGCGGCGGTCAGACGGATCACGACCGGCGTCTTGCAGGATTTGTCGCGGCTGATTCCAGGTCGCATCGCCGTCAATCAAGACGTCCGGTTCGCGAATGACTCCGTCGCCGTCGATGACCGCCGAGATGCCCGTGTTGACGGCTCGCACCAACGGCGTGCGACATTCGACTGCGCGGAAGGCCGATGTGATGAGGTGCTGATCCAGCTCGCTGCTGCCGTGGAACCAGCCATCGTTCGTGAGGTTCAACAGGCACGCGAGTCGATCGCCGTTCGGTGAGTCACTTGTCGATCGAACGACATCTCGCACCACGTGCGGCACGGTATCCTCGAAACAAATGACGGGGGCGACTCGCCATTTTCCACAACGGAACGCGACAGGGCCGGTCCCCTTGCTGATGCCGAAGTCTTCGGGCATCGGCGTGAAATTCTTCAACCACGGAAGCGAATCTTTCAAGGGGATGTACTCGCCGAAGATCACTCGATGCAGTTTGTCGTAGCTGCTGACGACGCCGCGATCGGGTGTGACCAACGTGGCCGAATTGAAATGCTTGAGCCCCGCTGCGTCGGCTTGGAAGCGGTCGAGGCCGATGACCATGCTCGCGCCGCTGCGCTGGCTCATCTCCTGCAACGCGTTGCGGACAGAGGGATCGCGCCAACTCTGGGAGGGAACACTGGGAGCGATACGCCGCAAATCTGATTCACTGAGGTCCGGATCGGCATCGACGAGCGGCCAGCGAAACATTGTCTCCGGCCAAACGATGATGTCCGGTTTGTGTCGCACCGCGTAGCCAGTCAGCACATCGTGAGTCGAAAGGATTTTGCCGTACTCGGACTCGTCGTGCTTCATCGAGGTCGTGAAGTTGCCTTGAATCATCGCCACGCGCGGACCGGGTTCAAACTTCGCCTGGCTGCGGCGGACATATCCGTAGGCCACTGCCGTGGTCACGACCAATAGGCAGGCGGCGACAGAAGCCACTTGGCCACGGAAGCGGCCGTTCGAGTTCGCGGATGGTCCATCGTCGGGCTGCGGCAAATGACTGAGTTCCGCTGGAAGTTGAACCGGAGCGATCAGTCGCAGCCGTTGCAGCCACTGTTCGGGAATCAAGCCAGCGAGCGTTGCGCTGCTCATGGCGACGACGAAGCTCACGCCGTATGCGCCGAAGACGTCGGACAATTGAATCAGTTCGATCCAGCGATACTGCGTGTGACCGAGCAAGTACCACGCGAAGCCGGTCATCAAGTGCGATCGAGTGAATTCCAGCCCCACCCACACCAGCGGTGCGGCGACGGACGTCGGAACTCCGAAGCGATGCACGGCAACGCGCGAGAGTCCGACGAATGCTGGAACATAAACGGCTAAGTACATGGAAAGAGCAAACCAAGCACCGTACATCGACGCATCACCGAGCCGCATCCATTGCAACGCGGGAGCCCAAAACGCAACGCCACCGATCATCGTCGTCAGCCACCACAAACGCGGGGCTCGCTCCAATCGAACCAACAAACACAACGGCACGAGTGCGATCCACGCGAGCGGCGACCAATTGAGCGGCGTGAAGCTGGCCCACATCAGAGCGGCAGAAATCAGGCTCAACACAATGCCGCCGCGAGCGGGTGCTGGAAGCGAGCGGGCGGCGGCGATGATCTGTTTCACCGTCGGTTCGTTCGACCGAGCGGGTCGGTTTCTTGACGGCGAGGGGGTCACGTTCGGCACGATCTTCGTTTCTGTCGTCACGCATTCTTGAGCACGAATACTGGCTGCCATCGGCATCCTCCTTGAGCCGTACCTGATTGCGCAGGCCGGGGGTCAGGCACCGCAAAATTCAAAAATGGCGGGATGATGCCCGATTTAATAATCAACCCGTTGTTCCGCCATTTTTTG
>JANNDA010000040.1:0-4608 GCA_031387195.1 Planctomyces sp.
CCCAGCGCCAGCGCCCGATTCGCGGCCTTGTTCGCATCCTCAAATTCCCCGGCTCCCCAATGCCGAGCGATCACCGCGACCGTGCCGCTGCTGACGAGCAGAAACATGTTCGATGCCAACCAACCGACATACGCGGCCAGCCCGACCGCCGTCGTCGCCTCTTTGCTGATCCAACCGGAGAGATACGTGTCCGTGAAGCCGACCAGAAAGGTTAAGAACTGCTCGACGAACACCGGCCAACCCAGCCGAAACACCGTCGATCGCAACGGAGCCGAGAGCAGATCAGTGCGGAGGCTCGGATCGGTTGTCGTCGGCAGTTCGCGCGAGGCAGCAGCGACGGTATCAACGATATTCTCCCCTGCTGTGGACAGATGCGGAACAACATCGTTCACTGTCAAAGCCATCTGCGTTCTCCTTGAGAAGCCGGCAGACTAACTGCGGCTACGATACCGAACCAGAGAGGCTGGTGATCGAGAAGTTCATCGGCGATGCCCTGATCGGAGCCCTCGGCCACCGGACAGGTTGGCCGGAGCTTTGACCGGGACAGTTGATGGGGAATACCCTGCCTGGAGTGTCCGTGTTTTTCACGGAATGGATCGCGGAGTCTGCTGAGAAATCGGGGTTGCATGAGTCACCTTTGTCGTTTTGAAAAGATGAAAACGCTCGCGATTGCTCTGTGGATTTTTATCGCGGTTCCTGGGGCATTGAGCGCGGCACCGGATTTTGCCGCCGACCTGCTGCCCTACTTCAAGACGCATTGCCTGCGATGCCACGGCGCGGAAAAGCAGGAAAGCGACTTCCGGCTCGACAACCTGTCTCGCAACGTCGGTCGGGAAAACACGCCACAATGGGCCGAGGTGTTGGAGCGGATCAGCTCGGGAGAAATGCCGCCCAAAGACCAGAAGAATCCGCCGACCGCACAGGAAAGCGCCGCTGTCGTCGAATGGTTGGCGGCGCGAATTAAGGAAGGCGAAGCCGCTCGGATGGCGCAGCGCCGGCGAGTTTCCTACAACCGGCTGACGCGCGACGAATACGTCAACACGGTGCGCGATCTGATCGGCGTCCACTTCGATGCCACTGATCCCACCGGCTTCCCCGAAGACCCCGAGTGGCATGGCTTCGAGCGTCTCGGCTCGGTACTGACGCTCTCGCCGTCCAATATCGAAAAGTATCTCGCGGCTGGGGAAGTCATCCTGGCCGAAGCTTACCCGGCCAAGAAGCCGACGTTTTTTGAATCCACCAAGCGCGCGGTGCCAGCGGACCACATCGACGAGACGCATCGCGAACGCCTGCGAGAACTCGGGCTGTTGGACAAAGTGCGGTTCGAGATGTGGGCGGGGGACATCTTTCGGAACTCGGCGTGGGAAAACTTGCCGGAAGCGGGCATCTATGAAATCAGCTACACGCTCAGCGGTCTGAAGCCGGACAACAGCCGCGCCCCGCGTTTGTTCGTCTACGAGAAATCGCTGGATCGCGTGCTGTTCGAGCAAGACATCGTCGCTCCCGAAGACAAGCCGATCACAGTGACCTTCCTCGCTCATTTGCCGAAAGGCCGACCGAGTATCGATGTCCTCAACAACGTGCCGGGACTCTCGAACAACTTTCGTTCGGGGCGTCACGGCAACAAACCGTTCATCAGCACGAAGGACGGCCGCGTTCCGTGGCAGATGAAGCTAACCGACGAGCAAGGTCGTCCGCGTTATCCGTTCCTCATCATGGACTCAGTCTCGTGGCGCGGTCCCTTCATCACCGAGCAGGAACAACGCTGGCGCGATGACTACTGGCCGGCGGAAGTCGGCAACGTGGAGCAAGTTCGCAGCGGGCTGGGCAAGCTGGCGCGACGGGCGTTCCGGCGACCAGTTTCATCTGACGAGTTGGATGGCTATCTCGGCATCGTGAAGGCGGAACTCGCTGCCGGAGAGAAATTCCCGGACGCGGTCAAAGCCGGCATGTTGGCGATCCTGTGCTCGAAGAGTTTTCTGTTCTTGGCTGAAGGTGACGAGGACGCGAATCGTCACACGTTGAATGACTGGGAGATCGCCTGCCGGTTGTCGTACTTGCTATGGAGTACGATGCCGGACGAGGCATTGTTCGTGCTCGCCGAGCAAGGCAAGCTGCGTGACAAGGCCGAGCTCGGGCGACAAGTTCAACGACTGCTTGCCGATCCCAAAGCCGAGCGATTTTCCGAGTCCTTCGCGTCGCAGTGGCTGAACTTGCGGAAGGTTGGCATGTTCCCGCCGGATAAAAAGCTCTACCCCGACTACGACAAGTCGTTGGAGCAAAGCATGGTCGGCGAGACGACCGCATTCTTCCGCGAGGTGCTGCAACGAGGTCTGACCCTGCGCGAGTTTATCCAATCCGATTGGACGATGGCCAATCTGCGACTGGCTCAGTTCTACGGCTTGCCGGAGGTCGCGGGCTCTGGTTTTCAACGCGTGTCGCTGACACCGGAGAGTCGTCGCGGCGGCTTGCTGACTCAGGCATCGATCCTCTCGCTGACATCCGACGGCACGCGGCATCGTCCCGTGCATCGCGGCAAGTGGGTCTCGGAGTCGATCTTCGGCAAGTCACCCCCGCCACCGCCCGCCAACGTCGATCCCATCGAACCCAATCCGATCGACTCGCCCAAAGCGACGTTGCGGATGAAGCTGGAAGCTCACATTCACGATGCGAAGTGCGCGTCCTGTCATCGCAAGATCGACCCGCTCGGGCTGGCCTTCGAGAACTACGACGCCATTGGTCGCTGGCGCACGACCGAGGTTGTGGAAGGGACCGGCGACAATCCGCCCGTGAATCCCAGCGGTGAATTGGCCGACGGTCGCAGCTATCAAACGCCGGAAGAGTTCAAGCAACTGCTGCTCACCGATATCGATTCGTTTAACACGGCGTTTATCGAGAAGCTCGCCACCTACGGCCTGCGTCGCAGCCTGTCGTTCGACGATCGCAACGACTTGGCAGCGATTGCGAAAGCCAGCCGTGCCAAAGATTACCGACTCCGCAATCTCGTCGAGGCGTTGGTAGTTTCCGACTTGTTTCAGAAGCGATGATTGTCGCCTTTCGCTCCGCGAAAGAGCGTTCTTTCGCGGAGCGAAAGACGACACTAGCCCTCAAAGAAAGTTTCCAATGAGCAACATCAACACCAAAAAATGGCTGCTTAGCCGTCGGCAGATGCTGCAAGGCGTCGGCGTCTCGATCGCTCTGCCGCTGCTCGACTGTATGGCCGCGCCGAGCAGCACGGCTCCCAGTCTGCCGACTCCGACAAAGCCCAAACGCAGCGTCTTTCTCTACATCCCCAACGGCGTCAACACGCTCACTTGGCAGATCGAAAAAGCGGGAGCCGAGTTTGAATTCTCGCTGCCGATGAAATCCCTGGAGCGACATCGCGCGGACGTGACGCCCCTCAGTGGCCTGCATCATCCGATGGTGCTCGGCAAACATCACAACTGCGACAAAGTCTGGCTGACCGGAGCGAATGTGCCCGGCGATGGCGGTGCCTTCCGCAACACGGTCTCAGCGGACCAGCTCCTGGCCGAAGTGCAGGGGCCGTCCACTCGCTTCGCGTCGCTGGAGCTGGCCATCGAAGGCCATTCGCTCGCCTGGTCACGCGACGGCATTCAGATTCCGGCCGAGCGAAACACGCGCAACATCTTCAACATGCTGTTCGGTGTCGAGACAGAGAGTAAGAGCGCGATCAGCCGCCGACTCAATCGACGCGGCAGCATCCTAGACCTCGTCGCGGACGACGCCAATCGTGTGAACCAGAAGCTGGGAACCGAAGACCGCTCGAAGCTCGACGAGTATCTCACCGCCGTCCGGCAGGTCGAAGTTCGCACCGAGCGGGCCGAGTCTTGGCTCAACATCCCGAAGCCCAAGATCGACCCGGCTGATGAAGCTCGGCTGACGCGCAAGGTCGAGCTATCGCAAGTTCGCGAGTACTACAAACTGTTCTCGGACTTGATGGTGTTGGCTCTGCGGACGGATTCGACGCGCGTCATCACCTGCATGATTTGCAGCGAATCGAACGGCGGCTCGATCCCGGACATTGGCATCTCGCAGACACGGCACGGTTTGTCGCATCACAACGGCGACCCCGAACAACTCCGTCGCCTGGCCGAGACCGACACATTCCTGATGGAGCAATTCAGCTACTTGCTCGATCAACTCAAGGCGCATCAAGAAGACGGCCGCCCGCTGTTGGATACGACCCAAGTGTTGTGGGGCAGCGGCATGGCTTACGGCCACAGCCACGGCAACGCGAATCTGCCGACGATCCTCGCCGGAGGCCGCGCGTTGGGTTATCAGCACGGCCAGCACGTTGATTTCAACTTGCCGAAGATCGGCCAATACAACGTCGCCGACGCCAATGCCCACTACCGCATCTGCTCGCGCCCGGTTGATGAAAACGCGAGGCTCAGCAATCTGCTGCTGACGATGCTGCAACGAGCAGATGTTGAGACCGACCAGTTTCAAGACAGCCTCGGCACGATCTCGAAAGTGCTGGTCTGATTGCCGAGGACGCGAACCCATCAGCCGGAGGGCGCTAGCCCAATGGCACTCACTTTGGGATGTAGCGGAAGTCGTAAGACTTCAGACGATCATCAAAGCCGG
>JANNDA010000401.1:0-4260 GCA_031387195.1 Planctomyces sp.
GGGAACCGCAGACGACTCTCAAACCCGGCCAACTCGAACTGATACTCGCTAGGACGCCAATCGGGATGCAGGTCAGCCAGGATGACCAACGTCAGTACTTCTCGTCGAAACAGCCACTTCAGCCCGGAGTTGTACTGGTCCACTCGAACTGCGAAGTCCGCTTCATAAGACGTCTGAATTTCGAGATGACACAGAATCCACTGCTCGTTTCCGTTGGTCAGACGGACTTTGAAGAGCACATCGACTTCTCGGTTGCGATGTCCGGACTGCCCGATGATCTGACTGATTTCTTTGTCGAGCCATTCGGGCTCGATCGACCAGTCAATCAATTCAGCCAGCCTGGGGAAAAACTTCTCGATGAAGCGCCGCAAGTGCGATCGCAGGGCTTCTTTCCAAGCCCCGTCGTAATCGCTGTCTTGCCGATCGGCATCGGACGGATCAGAGAGTTGATCGGACATGAGCCGTCCTACTTGTCTTGCAGCTTGTAGATCCGCACGGCGTTGTCGTGGAACAACTTCTTCTGGAAATCGAGCGGCTTGTCTTTGACGATTTCTTTCAGCGCGGAAATCCAATCGGCCAGCGGAGCGGTCAGCGTGCAGACGGGCCAGTCGCCGCCGAAGAAGCAGCGGTCGATGCCGAATGTCTCGATGCAGAAATTGACGTTGGCGGCGAGGTCTTGCGGTTTCCAAGCGTCGGGCTTCGCGGTGACGATGATGCCTGAAATTTTGCAGTACGTGTTAGGCCGAGCGGCTACTTCTTTCATGCCGGCCATCCAGGCGTCTCGCTCCGCTTGTTTGTCGTGCGTCACCGGCATGTTGCCGCAGTGATCGACGACCAATCGCGTCTTCGGAGCGAGTTCGGCGAGCTTCGCACCGTCACCGATCTCGGCGGGTCTCATGCAAAGATCAAAGCTTTTATCCATGTCGCCGAGCAGTTTGATGTTGTCGACGAATGTCTTTTCGAGGCACATTCCCTTCGGGCGATCGTCGTCATGCAGCACCGTGCGGACGCCGTTGATGCGACGGTTCTCGGCAAACGGCTGCATGTATTTCGCGAAGTCCGCCGATTGAGGCGAGCCGCCGATGATTGCTCCGACCATCGGATTGTCGTCGCGGCGACACAGATCGAGCACATACTCCGCTTCGGCCGCTTGTTGATCCGCAGCAACATTCACTTCCATGTAGACCGTCTTCACCACTTTGTGCGAGCCGGTCAGCTTCAAATAATCAGCCATCAAGAAACTGCGGTTGATCTTCTGGACGGCGTCTCCCTTCAACCAAGGCAAGTTAAACTTGGTCAGATCCCACAGATGCTGATGAGTGTCAACGATTGCCAAATCATTCTGATTCACGGCAGAACCCTTCTTGCGGATGACTTGAGCCGGACGATCGTCGGCGGCCAACGGGGAGTTCAGAGCCAGGCACGCACCCGCGGCAACACCCGCAGCTTCCAGGAATTCACGTCGAGACGATTGAGCAGACATGGGCAACTCCGGCTGTGATTGAGGTGAGACTCACGAGTGGGCGAGATGGTAGCGGCGAAGGAACAATCGCGGAAATGGAAGAGAAGGGAGATTGGTCATTGGTTATTGGTCGTTGATCATTGGTCATTTTTTCTGGCAAATGACCAATGACCGATGATCAATAACCAATGACCAATTTCCCCCGTCTCCTTCCATCAAGGCGGTTGATGGTGGTTCCGTGCCCCGGTATCTTCCGCTCGTTGTGACAGCGGGCTCGTCGAGTTCGGGCCGTCACGAATTGATATTTCTTCTCCGATAGGGTTGATTCGACATGGGATTGTTTACCGGTAAAAAAGGATTGGTTTTCGGAATCGCAAACGATCATTCGATTGCTTGGGCGATTACCGAGTGCTTGCACAAAGAAGGGGCGGAAATGGGGTTCACTCATCTGCCCGATAAAGACCCGGCGTTGGCACGCATGGAACGCCGCGTTCGCAAGCTGGTCGATCCGATCGGCGGTAAGTTTGTCGTGCCTTGCAATGTGCAGGCGGATGCCGACTTGGACAACGTCTTCGCGAGGGCCAAAGAAACGTTCGGGACAATCGACTTCGTACTGCATTCAGTCGCGTATGCTCCGATGGATGACCTCAAAGGATTGACCGTGGCATGCAGCCGCGAGGGTTTTAAGACCTCAATGGAAATCAGTGTTTACAGTCTGTTGGCGATCGTAAATCGAGCTCGCGGAATTTTGAATCCAGGTGGCAGTATCCTGACACTGACGTATCTCGGCGGAGAGAAAGTCATCCCCGGCTACAACATCATGGGGGTGTGCAAGGCCGCGCTGGAAAGCTCAGTGACTTACGCCGCTCATGAACTCGGCCCAGCGGGATTCCGCGTGAATGCTCTGAGTGCCGGGCCGCTGAAGACACTCAGTTCGTCAGCCGTCGGCGACTTCGACGTGATGATGAAGCTCTACCAAGGGATGTCGCCGATGCGTCGCAACATTTCGATGGAAGAGGTCGGTAAGACAGGCCTGTTCCTGTTGAGCGATCATGCGAGCGGCATCACCGGCGAAACGTTGCACGTCGATGCTGGCTTCCACGTGATGGGTGCTCCCCCGGCCGACATGACGTTTGGTTAACAGGCTGCGTGGAATGAAGTTTGATTGGACGCTCTGCTGATTCGATGTGGACAGTTTGAAAACAGTCCTGCGAAGTGCGGCAGTATTTTTGTCACAGCCCTATGCTGGCACTCGACCGTAATCGTTAGTGTGAGCAGATCAGAGTGAGAGCAGACGATGGCGGAGTTCCGTCGCAAGACCATCGGCATCGCGGTGGTCGAGTACCAAGGAAGTTATCTGATCGGTATTCGGCCGCCGGGAGCTTCGTTGGCTGGCTTCGCGGAGTTTCCCGGCGGAAAGTGTGAGCCCGGTGAGGAGCCGAGTGTCGCAGCGGCTCGAGAATGCTTGGAAGAAACCGGCCTTCCCATCGAGGTTCGACAACTGTTGACCCGCCGCCGCTACGATTACGCCTACGGCACCGTCGATCTGCATTTTTTCTTGTGCCAACCGACCGAGTCACCGGAATCACACACCGACTTGCACGGCTTCCGTTGGGAAAAGGTGACCGCGCTCCGAGCACTCAATTTCCCTGACGCCAATGTGCCGGTCGTGGAAATGCTGGAATTACGTGCGAAAGAGAACGCGACTTCGCCAGCTTCAAGTTAGCACGACGCGCCAGCGAGTGGTTCAGACGCGACCACGGCCACTCGCTCGCGCGTCGTGCTAGCTCAGCGCACCGGACTACTCAGCTTGAAGATGGGGAGCAACATGGCGATGGCAATGCCGCCGATCGCGCTGCCGAGAACCGTTATGATCAGCGGTTCAAGCAAACTCGTAACCGTCTTCACTGCGTTGGCGACTTCCCGATCGAGAT
Organism: Planctomyces sp.; assembly: GCA_031387195.1. Lineage (GTDB taxonomy): Bacteria > Planctomycetota > Planctomycetia > Planctomycetales > Planctomycetaceae > SXKJ01. The sequence continues at coordinate 3,397 of JANNDA010000401.1, forward strand.
AGTCACTGACTTTTTCCAGCACCTTGCCTAAACGACCGCTTTTCTCACCCGACGCGATCATTTGAATCAGCATCTTTGGGAACAACGAGTGGCCCTGCAGCGCTTCGTGGACTTGGCGACCGGTCGTCACTTTGTCGCTGACGTCGATCCAGCAATTCTCGTAGAAGTGGTTGTTGGAAACTCCGCCGCTGAGTTGCAAGGCTTCGAGCATCGGCACTCCGGCATTCAGCGTGGTCGAGAGCGTTCGCAGGCTGCGGCTGAGCGCGACTTTGCGACACAATCCGCCAAACGGTGGCAGATTGATCTTCATCCAGTCGAGCATGATCCGGCCAGTTTTCTGTCGGAATAGAAAAACTCCAAATCCGGCAAGCATCAGTAATCCAACGATATACCATGGCCAATAAGTGGTGATCGATGTCGATACGGCCAACAAGAATTTCGTCGGGCCGGGGATGTCTTTCTCGCGACCAGCAAACATCGGCATCAGCTTCGGAAAGACGTATGTCAGCAGGAAAATGATGACGCCGATGCACATGGTCAACATCGCCGCCGGGTAGATCAGCGCGCCTTTGATCCGGCCGCGCGTGTCCGCATCAGTCCGATATTGTGTGGCGATCCGATCGAGCATCGGGCCAAGTTGGCCACTGGCCTCGCTCGCGCGGACAAGGTTGACGAACGCCCGATCGAAATGCTTCGGATATCGAGCAAGCGACGTCGAGAGATCCTCACCTCCTTGAACCCCTTGCTGAACATTTTCGAGCATCATTTTCAAGGTGGGGTTGTCCGACTGTGCGGCGAGCCCTTCCAGAGCACTCGACAACGGCACGCCGGCATCCACCATCACCGCCATTTGACTGGCAAACT
>JANNDA010000405.1:0-4858 GCA_031387195.1 Planctomyces sp.
GCCCTCCAGAAATCGGGCTTCGGTGCCGATCAAGCCAAGATCGTTCGAGAACTTTTTCTCTCTGGATTCAAGGCCAAGGAATACGACAAGACACTGACGGAGGCACTCGCTCAGCTCACAACGATCATCAAGGGATTAAAACATGCCCCACAAGCGGAGGCGATTGATCTGGAAATCCCGATCAAAAAGCAGGCCGCTCGTCCGGCGCAAGCCGCTCCTCACGCACCGTTACAACGTGCGCCTCAACGAGCAGCTCCGGGTGCGAATTGGGGCAATATCTTTTTCGTGGCGGCGATGGTGATAGGCGGCATCTTTTTGTTCTCGGCTGTGATGAGAATGTTTGGTGGCGGACGAAACTCTGGACCGGGCGGAGCCGGTGGCTATGGCGGGTACGGCGGCGGCGGAGGTGGTGGATTCATGAGCGGACTGACTGGCGGCATCTTCGGCGCGGTTGCGGGGAATTGGCTCTACAACCAATTCTCCGACCATCATGCCTCAGCCGGCGAGATTCCTTCTTCAGGAAATGATTCGTCGAACTTCACCGATCCATCATCCGACAGCGGAGGATTTGATTCAGGTTCTACTGGAGGGACTGACTTCGGTGGCGGTGATTTTGGCGGCGGCGACTTCGGCGGTGGAGATGGCGGCGGCGATTTTTGAAGCGTGCCACCGCGAACGTAGTGCAAGCTTCCAGCTGCAACTCGCCTTTTTCGAACTCGAACTTTTGCCAGACGAATGGGCCATCACGATCGAATGGCAGGCAACAAGACTCATTTCACTGATCCCGTTCAGGAAAGTCGGGCAAAGGGCTTCTGGTGACAACCTGAAAACATCGTCTTGACGCAAAATCGTTCATGTGCAAAATACGCCGCCCCTTGCCAGGACGGCAGTTGTTCTGCGGCGATGTTCTCAGCAGGGGTGATTCGCTTGCGATGATGATTCCCTTCTCGGCCAGCAAAGGAGTGCGATTGCCGTGAGAAAACTACTGCTCTGTTCCGCTGTGGCGGCCACGATGGCCAGCTTTCTGTTGACCGCTTACGGTCAAAACCCCACGACCGGTGGCGCTAAGCCAAAGTCCGGTACCGTGACACCGGCTGCTACTCAAGCCGAGTCTCCCCACAAGATTGGCCTGATCGATATGGGCCGAGTCTTCAAGGAGTACAAAAAATTTGAAGCGCTGCGTGACGACTGGAAGGCCGAGCTTCAAACCAATGAAGAGAGCGCCAAGGCACTCGCGGGCAAAGTCCAAAAGGTGACTGAGGAGATGAAGACGTACAAGCCGGGCGACCCGGCGTTCGTCAAACTGGAAAAACAGCAGACGCAAATGGCTGCCGAGTTTGAATCCTTCCGCAAGAATTCACAGCGGACGCTGATGCAGAAGGAAGCAGACATCTACAAGACCGTCTATCTCGAATCGATGGAAGTCGTTGACAAGTTCGCCAAGCATTACGGCTACACGCTGGTGATGCGATTCAACTCGGAGAACATCGAAGGGGAAGACTTGCAGAAGCTGCAAATTGGACTCAACCGAGTCATCGTCTACCACCAATCGGAAGATGACCTCACCGACGGCGTCATCGGGCACCTCAACAAGCTGTACGAGAAGAAGCCCGGCGGTGGAACTCCCGGAACGTCCACCAGTCGTCCGCGAATCCAAGAAGCTGGTGGAACGAAAGCGGGCAACAACTAGTCGGTGGAAATCGAGCATGTCTGTTCGCCCGCAACGCACGATTCGACACGCTGTCGAAACCGCAGGCGTCGGCCTCTTCACCGGGGCCGACGTCCGTTTGCGTTTTCGCCCAGCATCAGTCGATCACGGTGTCGCTTTTCAGCGAATGGACTGTCCGGGTTCATTACCGATTCCTGCTCGCATTGACTTCGTTGTTTCCAAACAGCGACGTACGGCGATTGCCCACAACGGCGTTCACGTCGAACTGATCGAGCACGTGATGGCCGCCCTCGCGGGTTTGCAGATCGACAATTGTTTGATCGAACTCGACGGCCCTGAAGTCCCCGGATTTGACGGGTCTTGCCAAGAGTTATGCGAATTGTTGCTCGCCGCCGCAATCGTCGAACAGGATCGGCTGCGGGAGGTGATCTCACTGCGGCTGCCCGTCCAATTGACGTCGCGAGAAGAGGACACGGACATCACCGCTCGCCCGATGAAACGTGACGGACTCGCGATTACTTATCAACTCGATTACGGCGAACGTTCCCCCATTTGTCCGCAGACACTGACCGTCGAACTCACACCGGAAGCGTTCGTTCGCGAGATCGCGTTCGCTCGCACATTTGTCATGCAGACCGAAGTCGAACAACTCAAAGCGGCCGGATACGGCAGTCGAGTCACTTACCAAGACCTGTTGGTTTTCGATGCCAACGGGCGAGTCATTGAAAACGAACTGCGTTCGCCGGACGAATGCGTGCGGCACAAAATTCTCGACTGTGTTGGAGATTTCTCGCTGATCGGCGGTGATCTTCACGCCTACGTCAACGCCTACCGCTCCGGGCATCGTCAGAACCAAGAATTGATTCGCCGAATACTTTCCGTCGGACAATCCTCCAGTTTGTCAGAAATCAACAATCGACAATGCGGCTAAGAAAACAGGACGTCTCTTATGGCCAACACGATTCATCCTCAGGCATGTGTGAACTCGCGAGCGGAACTTGGTGACGACATTGAGATCGGCCCGTTCTGTGTGGTTGGTCCTCACGTGAAGTTGGGCAACGGCTGTCAGTTGATCAACAACGTCACGTTGACCGGTCATACGACAATCGGCGAACGAAACCGCTTTTTTCCGAATTGCGTCATCGGCGGCGAGCCACAGGACTACAGCTACAAGGAGTCCGCGACCTGGGTCGAGATCGGTGACGACAACCTCTTTCGCGAAGGAGTGACGGTCAATCGCGGAGCCGAGAAAGAAGACCACGGTACGCGCATCGGACATCGCAATCTGCTGATGTCGAACGCACATGTCGCACACAATTGCTGTATCGGCAACAACGTGATGCTGGTCAACGGCGTCTTGTTGGGCGGACACGTTCACGTTCATGACCGAGCGATCATCTCTGGCAACACCGTCGTGCATCACTTCACGTCAGTAGGCACGATGGCCTTCATCAGCGGTGGCGGTAGAGTCGTCATGGACTTGCCTCCTTACATGCTGGCGGCCGGCAACGACGATTACGAAGTCAAAACAATCAATCTCATCGGCATGAGACGAGCCGGAGTTTCCGAGTCCTCAATTCGTGTTATTAAGCGCGCTCATCGGTTGATCTATCGTGAAAACAAATCATTAGAAGAGGCTCGCGACATCTTCCATCAGGAGCTCAACGGGATTCTGCCGATCGAGTTGAGCACATTATTCAACTTCATGGAGTTAACCCGCGCCGGCAAGATGGGACGAGCTCGCGAGGTCTTTCGCGACGCACCTTCGGTCAATACCCGCGAACAAGCTCGGAGAGCGGCGTAGCCGTATTCCCACTAACCCGAAGCGTCAGCGAGGGCGAGCGCTTCGAGAGATGATGTTGTGGCATTCGAAGTTCTGCGAAGCGTCCGCCCTCGCTCACGCTTCGGGTTAGTGTGGCGGTATATCGTCGCACTCGTCGGGGATGTTTTCATGCAGTCTTTGAAACTCGCGGTCATCGGAGTCGGTGCCCTCGGCCGTCATCACGCAAGAATTCTGTCGGGCCTGCCTGGCGTTGAGTTGATCGCCGTTGTCGATTCCAACGCACAGCAAGGCCAACAGATCGCCGATTCTGTCGGAGCCAGATGGGTTGCTGACCATCGCATTTTGATTGACGAAGTGGATGCTGTCACGATCGCCGTTCCCACCGCGTTTCATTTTCGCGTGGCTACGGACTTTCTGGAAAACGGCATTCCGACGCTTGTCGAAAAGCCGCTGGCCGCCGATCTCGGTGAAGCGGTATCGCTCGTGAAATCGGCCGACCGAACTGGTGCCCTGCTGCAAGTTGGACACATCGAACGATTCAATCCGGCGTTTCAAACAGTCGCTCGATTGTGCGATCAGCCGAAATACATTCGAGCCGAGCGACTCAGCCCATTCAGTTTTCGCTCCACCGATATCGGTGTCATTCACGACATGATGATTCATGACATTGATCTCGTTCTCGCACTCGTCAAGTCGCCAGTGAAACGAGTGGAAGCCTTCGGCGTCACGCTTATGGGTGAGCATGAAGATTCGGTGCAAGCACGGCTGACCTTTGAAAATGGCTGCGTGGCCGATCTTTCCGCCAGCCGCATTCACCCCTCAGCTCGCCGAGCCGCCACGATTTGGACGAAGTCGCGATGTATCAACGTGGATTACAGCTCGCGCGAAGTGACGTCCTACGCTCCATCGGCTCGTTTGCTTTACGGCATGTCACCCGTTGAGCGAGCGCGACAGCCCGGCGCGGACCTCGAAAAGCTCAAACAAGAGGTCTTCGGTTCGCTGATCGAAGTTCATCAGGAGACCGCGTCAGCACAAGATGCGCTGACCGCCGAGTTGCAAGAGTTCGTTGATTGCGTGCGGCACCGAACCAGCCCGACCGTCACCGGGATCGTTGCCGTTCAGGCGCTGACTGTCGCGGAACGAATCCTTGGAGTCGTTCAGGCCACCGCCGAAATGGAAACACCTGCATCCCTCAAGCGAGCGCGAGCCGCTTAGGAATTGGGCCGGAACAACTTCCCTGACTCACTGGAAGTTAGCACGACGCGCAAGCGAGTGGTTGTTCGTCAAAATCACTCGCTCGCGCGTCGTGCTTGTATGATCGAAACCGAAAGCACCCTGCGCCATTACTTGGGCCACACGACTCGGCCAGTGGTCGTCGTGCGGATGCTGTAAAGCACTCCGCCGCC
>JANNDA010000462.1:0-7608 GCA_031387195.1 Planctomyces sp.
TGCCGCGCGGCTCAAAGACTCGCTGCTGCTCTTGCAGCGACAGTCGAGCGTACAACGGCAACAGTTCCACATCTTTCGTCCAACCGCGCCGAGCCATGTGACCGCGAATCAACTTCGCCGTTTCATGAATGTCCCATTCCGTCGGCTGAAAGATGAGAATGTCCCACAAGTCTTCGCTGGCGAGTTCATCCAGTGCGTCGAGCATCGCACGCTGCGGGTCCGGTTCGTCGTCGGCAACAACTTCGCGCGACGGTTGATCCGACCGACCGGAAACGCTCGCATCGTCTTTGCGTCCCTCGTCAGTCAGCGGTCGCCAACGGAGTTCGACCGGATACATCCGACCGGAAACCTCAATAATCGGAGCCGGCCCGGACCTGGAACTGAAATGCTCCGCGAAGCGTGCGGCGTCGATCGTCGCCGAGGTGATGATCACTTTCAGATCAGGCCGTCTCGGCAGCAACCGCTTCAAATTGCCGAGCAAGAAGTCGATGTTGAGACTTCGTTCGTGCGCCTCATCCACAATGATCGTGTCGTACTGATCGAGGAACCGATCCGTCCGCGTCTCCGCGAGCAACACGCCGTCGGTCATCAGTTTGATCAACGTGTTGGACTGCGTCGCATCGGTGAAGCGGACTTTGAATCCGACCGTGCTCCCCAGCGGCGTTCCCAATTCTTCCGCAACGCGAGCGGCGATGGTCCGGGCGGCAACTCGACGCGGTTGAGTGTGACCGATCACACCGAAGATGCCGCCACCCATCGACAGGCAGAGTTTCGGCAACTGCGTCGATTTTCCCGAGCCAGTTTCACCGCAAACGATGACGACGGAATGCCGACGAATCGCCGCTTCAATTTCGTCCCGCTTGGCGAGGATCGGCAAATCGGTATCGAAGGTGATCTGCGGAACGCTGCGTCGGCGTTGCTCACAGCGACCGATCGAGCGACGGCATTCTTCTTCAAACTTGGCCAACAAGTTTTCAGCCGGCCGCTGAGCCTTCTCGGCCTCGCGCAGCTCACGCAGCTTTTGCCGCAGCCGATGTCGATCACTCAGCATTGTCTCTGTGACGCGACGTTCCCATTCTGCGAGCGACATATTTCACAAGGTTCCGGAAAGCTGTTGAGGAAAGAGACGGAGTATTCCATTTGCGCTCATTTCGACAAGTCTCAAAACTGATGGTCGTGATCAGTGGGCGAACGACTTTCTTTGCACGCGCGCTGGGGTCAGGCACCGCAAAATTCACTGAATTCGCGCAAAGTGCATCGTGCGTCCGCGATCCATGACCTGAGCTTGTGCCAAATTCCGGATAAAGCTGAAATCCCGGCCGGGAAATTTTACGTGGCCGTTTGAAAGGGACTGTCGTGACTCGCGACGAAATTCAGCAATCCATTCCGCACCGTGACCCGTTCTTATGGCTCGATGAAGTTGTGGAACTCACCGACAAGAAAATTCACGCACGAAAACTTCTGTCGCCAGACCTACCGGTGTTTGCGGGCCACTATCCACAGTTTCCCGTCTTTCCCGGAGTGCTGCTGCTGGAAGCCGCGATGCAAGCGGGAGCCGTCTTGATCTCGAAAGTGGCGGTTCTGGAGCCTGGAAAAGTTCCCGTCGCCACTCGCATCAACAACGTGAAATTTCGCCGCATGGTCCGGCCGGGTGAAACGCTCGACATCGAAGTCGAGCTGAAAGATCGAGTGGTCGGAGTCTTTTTTATGTCAGCCCAAGTTTCGGTCGGGGGCCAAGTTGCTGTCCGCTTGGAATTCGCCTGCGCTTCGGCCGATCCACCACAATCGTAAGGATCTGTCGCGCAAGGATCGTTTCAAGGACGACGTCTCGGAAAAGTCTCGCGCACGCCAACTCACGCGATCAATTCCTGCACGACGTTGCCATGCACGTCGGTCAAACGGAAATCGCGGCCGGCGTAGCGGTATGTAAAACGTTCGTGATCGAAGCCCAGCAGCTTCAGCAGCGTGGCGTGCAGGTCGTGGACGTGGACCGGTTTCTCGACCGCTTTGAAACCGAATTCGTCGGTCGCACCGTGGACGTAGCCGCCGCGCACGCCGCCGCCAGCCAACCACATCGTGAAGCCGTGATGATTGTGGTCTCGGCCATTGATCTTGCCGGCGTTCGAGCCGGTCTTGGGGAGTTCGACAGTCGGTGTGCGACCGAACTCGCCGCCCCAGATCACCAGCGTTTCTTCGAGCAGGCCGCTTTGTTTGAGATCGGTGAGCAACGCACCGATCGCTTGATCGCATTGCTTCGCGAGGCGACGGTGATTGACTTCGATGTCATCGTGGTTGTCCCACGGCTGGCCCTCGCCGTGCCAGACTTGGACGAAGCGGACGCCGCGTTCGATCAAACGCCGAGCAATCAAAATCTGCCGCGCCTGCGTGCCGGGACCGTAAGCGTCAAGAATGTGTTTCGGCTCGCGACTCACGTCAAACGCCTCTTCGGCGTCGCGTTGCATTCGGAACGAAAGTTCAAATGATTGGATGCGGGCTTCGAGTTGTTGATCGCCCGGCCGCTGCTGTTGATGTCGGCGATTCAGTGCTTGCAGCAGATCGAGTTGCCGCCGTTGTTGTGGGATGCTCAGCCGGTCATTGCGAATGTTCTCGACCAACTTTTCAATCTGCGTCGAGTTGGTGTCGATGTACGTTCCTTGATAGACCCCCGGCAGGAAGCCCGCTTGCCAGTTCTGGGATTCCTGAATCGGATAGCCGCCGGGACACATGGCAATGAAGCCGGGCAAGTCTTGGTTCTCGCTGCCCAGTCCATACGTCATCCACGATCCCAAGCTGGGCCGCACGAGCCGAGCCTCACCACAATTCATGAGCAGCAACGACGGTTCGTGATTCGGCACGTCGGCGTGCATCGAGCGGATGACCGCGATGTCGTCAATGTGCTGAGCGGTGTGCGCGAAGAGTTCGCTGACCTCGATCCCCGATTCGCCGTACGGCCGGAATTGAAATGGCGAACGAAACGCAGCTCCGGTCTTTCGCTCGGTGGCGAGGTTGAACGGCAACTCTTTGCCGTGGTACTTGTCGAGCGACGGCTTGGGGTCGAACGTATCGACATGTGACGGCCCGCCATTCATGAAGAGATGAATGACTCGCTTGGCCTTCGCCGCGAAATGCGGCTGCCGCGGCGCGAGCGGATTCAGGCCGCTGTCTCCGGCGGCGTTCAACGGCGTTGTGTTGAGCAGTCCGCCTTGCTGCATCAACGAGGCGAGGCCAATTGATCCGAAGCCGAGTCCGGATCGGGCGAGCAGGTCACGGCGGGAAAGTCCGAAGTCGGGTCGCATGGCACTGGCCTCAAAGTAGTAGGCACATTCCATGTGCCGTCCACTGGATGATGAGTTTCGCGGGCTGTCAAACGGGACGATCTCGACCGTCGTGCGTGTCCCATTCAACGGCGCGCGACTGACAACACACAGCGGACGGCACATGGAATGTGCCTACTACATTTAATCGACGAACTGAAACTCATTCGAGAGCAACAGCACTTGAGCCAGTTGCTCCCACGGTGTGAGCGGAGCGTCGGGAGTTTGCGGATTCGGGCCTTTCGGGAAATCCGCCGAGAAGTCCCAGACTTTGTTCGGGCGTTTTTCCGTGGAAGCCACTTTGGGGGACCAGTTGAAGGAATCGAAACTCTCGTTCGTGCGACAGAAGACGATGAAGTCGAGTGATTCACCTCGTCTCACTTGAGTCGCGGGGGCGAAAGTGTTGGTCGATTGTTTGTGAGCGATCCAACGGGCTCGTTCGCCCTGTTGAGCGGACCAGACCACTGCCATGACGCCGTCACCACCGTCGCCGCTGTGTTTCAATTCGCCGGTGACAACAACGGTTGCATCTTGCGGCGCGGTCCACCGAATGACTGCTGAGTGCTGTGGATTTCCCGGATGACCACCGCCAGCGTGCAGCGCCACCCAACCGAGTGTTTCATCCGGCAACTGCGGACCTCCTTGCCAAACCGAGCCGGTCCAGTGCGGCAGTTTTGAAAAACTCTTCAGGGACTTTGCCTCGGTGTCGTACTCGCCGAAGCCGTATTGCCAGAGCGGCACGACCGTGTCGGTTGTCTGCTTGGCGTCGCGCAAGAATTGCTCCGCGAGTACGATTTCAGCAGTCGAGGGATCGCGACCGTAAACGGCGCGAAACAATCCGGCGATGTTCCCGGTGCTGCCGTCTCTGGTTTCTGCCGCGAGTGCTTTCGCTTGCTCAATCACGAACGGACTGTTGCGCAGGTAAAGCGTTTGCTGCGGCACTGACGTGACGAATCGAGACGGCGTGTGCGTGTCGGGACTCGCGAAGTCGAACGTCCGCAGCACGAGCGGCAAGTTCTGGCGATCAATGAAACCGTAGATCGTTCGCCGAGTCGCAAACGGCGGCTTGAGCACATCGGTCGCCGTCCCGCCGATCGAATGATCGAGCTTGCCCGACACGTACAACAACGAATCGCGGAGAGACTCCCAATCCATGCGGCGACGGTTCATGCGGGAGAGCAAACGATTTTCCGGATCAATGGTGATTTGAGATTTGAGATTTGAGATTTCATTTTTCAAATCGGAAGGCTCACTCGCCTGCCGCCACACCGCCGACAGCATCAGCTCGCGATGCAGCCACTTCAGCGACCAGTTGTGTGCCATCAATTCGGCCGAGAGCCAGTCGAGCAGTTCCGGGTGACTCGGCGGTTCGCAGCGGAGACCGAAGTCGCTCGGTGTGCGGACCAGCGGTGCGCCGAAGTGCTGCATCCAGACGCGATTGACGATGACTCGCGCCGTGAGCGGATTCGTCGGCGAGGCGATCGCTTGTGCCAGTTCCAATCGACCGCTGCGATTCGCAAACGGCTGGCGATCCGGCCCAGCGACAACGGCGAGAAATTGCCGAGGAACCTTCGGTCCGTGATTGTGCTGTTGACCGCGCAGGAAGATATACGGATCGAATGGCTTGTCGTCTTCGACCAACGTCATCGCCATCAGCGTCTTCGCTTCCTCCGGTTTCGGTTCATGCGAACTGCGCAACACGCCGTACAGCGAGTAATAGTCCGCCGCCGGAATCGGATCGAACTTGTGGTCGTGGCAGCGAGCACAACCAACGGTCAGTGCCATCGTCCCTCGGCAAACCACATCAATGCGGTCGTCGATGATGTCGTTGATGTTGTTCAAAAACCTCCGGCCCAACGTCAGGAAACCGAGCGCCGGCAAGTTCGCCGCTCGCTCCGGTTCCGGCAACAAGTCTGCGGCAAGTTGCCTAACTAGAAACTGGTCGTAGCCGACGTCCTCATTCAACGACCGCACGACCCAATCGCGATACGTGTAGGCGAACGGATAGTTGCGGTCCTCCGTAAAGACATACCCTTTCGTGTCGGCGTACCGCGCGAGATCAAGCCAGAATCGTCCCCAGCGTTCGCCGTATCTTGAGGAAGCGAGCAACCGGTCGAGGACTCGCTCATAAGCTTGCGGCGAATCGTCCGCGGCGAACTCCGCGAGTTCGTCCAACGTCGGCGGAAGCCCGTGCAGATCAAACGTCGCACGCCGCAGCAGCGTGTGACGATCGGCTGGCGGCGATAGTGTCAGTTTCGCGTCGTCTAACTTCTGTTGAATGAAGGCATCGACAGGGTTTGAACTTTGAGACTTCAAAATTGAAATCACAGGCACGGTCGGTCGCACGATCGGCTGAAACGCCCAATGTCGCTTCGCCTCAAACGGCCCCGATTTGCTTTGCGGCCAGATCGCGCCACCAGCGATCCACGCCTCAAAGGCGGCGATTGTTTCGTCCGGTAGTTTTTTATCCGGCGGCATCTTGAAGTCTTTGTCTTCGTGCCGAATGGCCTTCAGCAACGCGCCCTCCGCCGGCTTGCTGGGCACGATTGACGCGCCCAAGTCGCCCCCTTTGAGCAACGCCTCACGCGAATCAACTCGTAGCCCGCCACTGACTTTTTCACCGCCGTGGCATTTGAAGCAGACATCAACCAACACTGGCCGGATTTTGGTCTCGAATAGATCTTCCTCACTCGCGGGATCAGCGGTGTAAGCCGTTTGGGTCGCAACAACAAACAACGCGATGACCAGACAGACAGAACCAACTGCTGATCGACAAATCCCAGACAAGACGGGCATCAACATGGTGGGATCACACAGGTGGGAGAATCAACAGGGCGGAATGAGTTTCACTTCTTCGCCAAGATCTCTTTCAGCACATTCGGCGGTGACATCGGTAGTTTTTCCATGCGGACGCCAATCGCGTGAGCGATGGCGTTGGCGATGGCGGCCGGTGGCGGGACGATCGGCACTTCGCCCACGCCGCGGACGCCGAAGGGGTGTTCGGGATCGGGGACTTCGACGATCAGCGTCTCGATCATCGGGACGTCGTAGCACGTTGGGATGCGGTAATCGAGATAGCTCGCGTTGCGCATCACCCCTTTGTCGTCGTAAAAATATTCTTCGTTGAGCGCCCAGCCGATGCCTTGCACGACGCCGCCCTGCAACTGGCCTTCGACGTAGCTGGGGTGAATCGCAGTGCCACAGTCTTGAGCGATCGTGTATCGCAAGATTTGAGCCTTGCCCGTATCAGGATCGACTTCGACATCGACGCAGTGAGTGCCGAAGGCTCCGCCTTGATTGGCTTCGGAGGAGAAACCTCGACCGATCACCGGGCCGCCGCAGTGATTGACTTGTTCGGCAAGCGTCTTGAAGGTGATCGACTTGCCTTCAGGACCGACGAGACTGGCCGTATCGACGTTGTAGGAGACCTTGGCCGGATCAACGTCCCACAGCACTGCGGCGCGTTGGACCATTTGGCGTTGAATGTCGAGTCCTGCCTCGTACGCGGCGATGCCGGTGGCGAAAGTGACTCGACTGCCGCCAGTCACGTCGTTGTAGCCGACGCTGTCGGTATCGACGACGTTGGGGTTGATGTCGGTGGCGGTCAGGCCGAGCGTCTCGGCAAGCTGCATGGCAAGGCTGGCTCGCGAGCCGCCGATGTCGGTCGTGCCTACGACCAATGAGACACTGCCATCCGTGTTCACCGTCGCGCTCGCCGAACTCTTCAGACCGCAGTTGAACCAAAAGCCTGACGCGACGCCTCGACCAACCTTACCACCAGCCTTCGGAGCCGGCAGCGGTGACGTGTAGTGGCTGCTCTTCTTCAGAGTGTCCGTTGTCTCCCACATACCGATGCGTGGGAAGACCGGGCCATCGACTCGGCGAGTCCCCTCCTTCGCGGCGTTCTTCAGGCGGAATTCCAGCGGGTCGATGCCGAGCTGGTCGCAAATCTCATCGATTAACGTTTCGGTCGCGAACGCACCGATGGTTGCTCCTGGGGCTCGATAGGCATTTGAACGCGGCTTGTTCACGCAGACGTCATAGCCATCGACCGCTCCATTCGGCACGTCATAACAAGCGAAGACACACATCGCCGCCATGCCGATCGGCGACCCCGGAAACGCTCCGGCATCGAACGCCATGTAGGCTTCCGCAGCAGTGATCTTGCCCTCGCCATCGACTCCGATTTTGACCTTCATGTACGACGCGGGAGTCGGGCCGGTAGCTTCGAGCACGCTGGCTCGGTCCATGACCAACTTCACCGGCTTGCCGCTTTTCTTCGACAGTGCGCACG
>JANNDA010000468.1:0-3417 GCA_031387195.1 Planctomyces sp.
GGCGGTCAGCGTCAGGCGGTTGCGAATAACTGGCTAAATTCGAGGTGCGATGACAGCAGCCAAGAGGTTCTGCCGCGTTTGTCGGTTTCGCAACTGGCGAGAAGATCGTGAAGGCTGCTTCTCGCATCCCAGTTGGACACGAGATGTGTCCACGGCCAAGGGACGGCTCTTCAGGCTCACGGGCTCGGCGGCAGATTGTGTCCCATCTTGTCGCGTTTCGTCGCCATGTATTTCTCACGATGTTCGTGATGCGGAGCGACAATCGCGACTTGCTCGACAACGCGCAGATCCCACGTCTCCTCGAAGGATTCAAGCTTTTTCGGGTTGTTGGTGAGAATGCGAACTTGCGTCAGACCGAGGTCTTTGAGGATTTGCAGGCCGATCATGTAGTCCCGCAAGTCCGCCTTGAAACCCAGTTTGTGGTTCGCTTCAACGGTGTCGAGCCCTTGGTCTTGCAGTTGGTACGCCTTGAGCTTTGAAACCAAGCCGATGCCGCGTCCCTCCTGAGGGAGATACACGACCGCACCGGCTCCCGATTCCGAAATCATTTGCATGGCCATGTGAAGTTGGTCCCCGCAGTCACAACGGAGCGAATCCAGCACGTCGCCGGTGAAGCAGCTCGAATGCATGCGGATCAGCGGAGCCTCGACAGATTTCAAGTCGCCCCAAACCAGCGCGAGCGGTTCCTGGTCTTCGTGTTCAACTTTGTAAGCGATGACAGTGACACGGCCGTAATCGCGCAGCTCGATCGGAACTTCCACTTCGCGCGTGACGAGCCGCTCACGGAGACGTCGGTGTCGAATCAATTCTTCGATCGTGATGACTGGAATATCAAACTGTTTGGCGAGTGCTTCCAACTCCTCTCGATCGGCCATGCCTCCATGTTTTTGGCTGAGAATCTCGATCAATACACCCACCGGTTTGAGACCGGCAATTCGCAAGAGATCAACCGTCGCCTCGGTGTGACCGGCTCGCCGCAGCACGCCACCCTCTTTAGCCAACAGTGGGTTGAGGTGGCCCGGACGAACGAAGTCTTGAGAAACTGCTGCTGAGTCCGCCAACGCCCGCAGCGTCATCGCTCGACTTTCGGCACTGACTCCCGTTCCCGAATTGCGATGATCGACTGGAGTCAGAAACGGCGTGTGGTTCGGAGATGAGTTTGATTCCGCATCCACTAACGGAGAAAGCCGTAAGCGATCGGCGACTTCGCGAGTCAACGGACAGCACATCACGCCGCGACCGTGCGTCAGCATGAAATCGACCTGCTCCGCAGTTATGGATTCTGCGGCACCGACGAAATCCCCTTCGTTCTCTCGATCAGAAGGATCGACGACAATAACGAGCCGGCCGGCTTGAAGTGCCACAAGGGCTTCGTCGATGGTGTTCGTAGGGGGCTGAGTGCTCATCATGCTTTCCTTGCGAAGTGCCTCCACTTCTTATTTTCCTCGTATCAAACAGGTCGTTCTGATCGTGTCGATTTCGCGGAGGATTCACAACTCAGTCACGACTCACGGTTGGGCAATCCGTTCCGACCGGAAGCGAGAAGCCTGATTGACAACGAGGAGTCCGTTGATATGTTGTGCCGTCCGCCCAGGAAGCCTAAGCTCTCGCAGCTTTCATGTTGGTCCTGCCCACTTGCCCGCATTCACTCACCGAATCAGCATCACAACTTCGTCCGCGAAATTTGCGATGTTTGCCTGCCTCCGGAAAACAAATTCTTTCGGTCCCTAACCGGGATGACCTCCCGATGCCACTCCGTCATGAAGAGGAGCTGTCCATGAGGATGATGAGCCGATTTTTGTTTGCGATGTCGGTTGCGACCGCCGTTGCCTCCACCCATCCGGCAAATGCCGAGCCTGCGAAACCCAAGGGATTGGGAGACCCCGGTCAGTTGAGTGCTCTGAAAATTGAGCCGACTGCCGACGGAAAGCCGCTCACGCTGCGAGGCCGCGACGCTCGGCAGCAGGTCTACGTGACGGGCGCTTATTCCAGCGGACAGCTTCGCGATCACACTCGCAAAGTGCAGTTCACGGCAGAACCGGCCGGCATCATCAATGTCGATGCGACGGGGTTGATTACTCCGGCCAAAGACGGCGATGCCACGCTGAAAATCACCGGCGACGGACTCAACGCCGCCGTTGCGGTTCACGTCGAAGGGCTGGAGCAGCAAGTCCCGATCAACTTCAAGAATCAGATCGTTCCGATCTTCACGAAGCTCGGTTGCAACAGCGGTGGTTGCCACGGCAAGGCTTCAGGCCAGAATGGCTTCAAGCTCAGTTTGCTGGGGTTCTATCCCGACGAAGACTACGAATTCCTCGTCAAAGAAAATCGGGGCCGCCGCCTTTCTCCAGCCTCACCCGGTGAGAGCTTGTTGCTGACGAAGCCGACGGGCAAGTCGCCTCACGGTGGCGGCAAACGCATGGACGTGGACAGCTACGAATATCGCTTGATCGCTCGCTGGATCGAACAAGGAACGCCTTACGGATCCGACGCTGATCCGGTTGTCGCTTCAATCAAGTGTCTGCCCGAAGGTCGTGTCATGGACCGCGGTGCCGATCAACAGATCACGGTCATGGCGACCTACAGCGATGGCAAGACAGAAGATGTCACGCGCATGGCGTTGTTTGAAGCCAACGACACGGAGATGGCCGAATCGACGAACACCGGCATGATCAAGACGCTCGACCTCGCTGGTGAAGTGGCGATTATGGCTCGCTATCAAGGTCAGGTTTCAACGTTCCGCGCAACGATTCCATTGGGTGCTGAGATTGCTGCGATTCCGCCGAGTAAAGGTTTCATCGACGACGCCGTCTTCGGCAAACTGAAAGTGCTCGGCATCCCACCGTCTGCCCTGTGCGACGATGCGACATTCTTCCGCCGAGTCTCGATTGATGTCAGCGGCACGCTGCCGACGGAAGAACAAGTTCGGGCTTTCTTGGCGGACACCGATCCGGCCAAGCGAGACAAGTACATCGATCGGCTGCTCGATTCGACGGACTACGCTGACTACTTCGCAAACAAGTGGAACTTGGTTTTGCGAAACAAGAACCGTACCCCGGACGATGCGGCCGCGACCTACGGCTTCTATCAATGGATTTGGAACAACCTCTACGAAAACAAGCCCTACGATCAGTTCGTTCGCGAGGTCGTCACCGCTTCGGGCGATTCCTCCACGAATCCGGCCGTGATTTGGTATCGCGAAGTGGATGAAAACAACGAGCAAGTCGAAGACACTGCTCAGTTGTTTTTGGGGCTGCGAATTCAATGTGCTCGCTGCCATCACCACCCGTTCGAGAAGTGGAGCCAGAACGACTACTACAGCTTCTCCGCTTTCTTCAGCCGAGTGGCCAAGAAGAACATCTTTGATCCGGGGATGAGCAAGACGACTCGTGATCGACGAGTCTTCCACAATGATGG
>JANNDA010000530.1:0-22461 GCA_031387195.1 Planctomyces sp.
CGACGGGCATCGTCCCTCGCTTGCGCGTCGGGTTAGTGTGAAATCGCGAAGTTGAGCAGAGCCGAGTACCAAGTTGTGACATGCGACTGCCTTTGGGCGTGCAGATTTCAAATTTCAACGAGTCGTTCAAACCCGCAAATCCGCCGGGACTTGGTGAGCGATTTCGGGGACGCGGCTCAACAGCAGATCAACAATCTTCAGCGGCGTCCAACCTTCGAGACGTGCGGAGTAATCCAAAATCAAACGGTGGCCGAGCACGCAATGAGCGACCTTTTTGACCTCTTGGAACCCGACGTTGGGTTTCCCCGCTAACAGCGCTGCCGCGCGAGCGGTTCCGGCCAGTGCGATCGCCGCTCGGGGAGACGCTCCGTATTTGACGAACTTCCGAACTTCGTCCGGTGACTCCGCTCGCTGCGGATGAGTGGCCGTGACGAGGCGAGCAATGTAGTTGGACACTGCTTCCGGCAAATGGATGCGATCGACGAAATCAAACAGTCGGGACAGTTCAGTCGCCGTCATCACTTCCGAAAGTGCCGGTGCTTGACCGCGTTTGCGAGTGCTAATGATCTGCTGCAACGTGTCGCTGCTGACTCCGCCGACTTGAATCTTGAACGTGAAGCGATCGACCTGGGCTTCCGGAAGCGGGTACGTCCCTTCCAACTCGATCGGGTTCTGAGTGGCCAGCACGAAAAACGGTTCGGGCAGCAGATGCGTTTCCCCTAAAACGGTCACACGTTGCTCTTGCATCGCTTCGAGCAACGCGGCCTGAGTCTTCGGAGTCGCGCGATTGATTTCGTCCGCCAAAACCAAGTTGGCGAAGATCGGGCCGAGGTGAAACACCAGCTTTCGATGGCCGCTGTGTTCTTCCAAGATCGGAGCACCGACGATGTCGCTGGGCAACAAGTCGGGAGTGAACTGGATACGTCGTGACGACAAACCCAACAGCGCCGCCAGCGATTTGACCAACTCGGTTTTTCCCAGCCCCGGCAATCCTTCCAAGAGCATGTGCCCTCGCGCCAGCAAGCAGATGACGACTTGGTCGATCAACGCCCGCTGCCCCAAGATCGCTCGGTTGAGGCCGTCGCTCAGCAGCATCAGCGAATGTTGAGCGTCCGCCACTTCATGTGGCTTCAGAAGCGGTTCATTCGCGGGTGCGTCCGTATTCAAGGTGCAGTCTCCAAAAGTTGTCGATCATCAAGAGTCTGTAGCCCGGTTTTTCAAACCGGGCGAACCTTGCCGCCCGGTTTGGAAAACCGGGCTACGAAAATCAAACGTCGCCTCTCTTCACGGTAACACCGAGCCGCTGGTCGGCTTCTTCGCTTCGCTCTTCTCGGAGAAATAATTCTTCACGACCGAGCGATGCCGTGGACGAACTGCGTGGTTCCACGTTTCGTTACCAGTATTTGCTTCATTACCGCGAGCGGCATTTCGCGAAGCAGTGTCGGCTGGTTTCACTTCAGGTGACGCCGCTGTCACCGACAGGACTTCCTCACGCGGCTTGTCGAGAAAGCCCGGTGGCAGAACCGACTCTTTGAATTTGGTTCCCTGATGTTTCGCCGCATCACCGAATTGCAACTCCGCGTCACCGCGTCCTTCAGAGACGCCGCCGTTGCCGGGCTTGTTGCAATTCGCGGCGAACGCCGATTCGCACTCGCCCTCTTTGTCGCATGGCTTGCAGCCTTCGCACGCTTTGCACTTCTTGCGAAGCTCAGCCAATTTCTTGGACTCTTTGCCAAGATGCTCCTGCAACTCCGCGAGCAAAGCGTCGCGCTCAGCGGCGTTTTCGGGCAGCTTGAACACCCCATTCTTGGCGAGACCTCCGAGTTTCTTTTGCAGCGCGGCCGGCATCTTGCCGAGCCCGCCGCTCTTTGCGAGTTGCTGCATCGCTTTTTGAACTTCGTTCTCCAATTGCTGAAACTGCTCTTCCGAAAGTTTCATCTCGCCGGTTTTGGAAAGATCGCTGAGCGTTTGCGAGAGTGTGGCGAGTGCCTCTCCGGCATGTGAAACCAAGTCCGACGATCGTTCGAGTTTGGCTTTCATCCGTTCTTGCAGCGCATCGACCGTCGCCCATTTCTCGTGAGTCAACGGACGATTTGTCGTCTCGTCCGCCAGCTTCTTCAGCTCATCCCGGATCTGTTCGCTTTCCGGTTCATCCGGCTTGATGACCTCGGCCTCTTCGAGGTGCTGCATCAGTTCTTCGAGCCGCTGTGCCGCTTGCTGTGCGACTGCGCCCTCGACAATCGGCTCGTCGATATTTCTCAGCGGAACCAGGCAGGCCGCGACCGCGAACACGGACGGAAAGATCAAAAGTTTGGTGAATCGCACCGGACGCAGCTTGGGAATCGCGTTCTGCCACAAGCGTTCCATCATCGGTAGCTTCGCGGTCCAATCTGCGTCCGCCGTTTCGCTGATGCTCATCAACAGGCCACCCGCGTCAAGCTTTTGATCGAGCATCGCCACTGCGTCTCGTTGACTCAATCGGCGGCGGCAGGAGAGCCACCAGGCAACGCACGTGATCGGCACAGCGGCAGCGGTCAACCACAGAACGTTTGGCCAAAGACTCGGCAATCGCAGCTTCACGAGCAGCACGATCGAGCCGAACACGAAGCAAAACCCGGCGAGCCATTCTGCCGCGTCACGGAGAAACTCCCCCACACCGATCCGACGCACATACCGCTGAACCCAACGATCAAAATCAGGCATGACCATCTCCTGGAAGTGAAGTGTGCGGGATTCTAATCGCGAATTCGGTGATCTGGCGCGGGGAAAACTGGCCAGCGTTTATTTCCAGTACACCTTCTTGACGTACCAGACGGTGACTGGCACGACAGCAATCGGACACAAAAAGAAGAATGGAAACGTCGGCCAGACATAGGGGAACACCACAAAATTGTCGAGCAGTACCGAACCAATCGTGGCCCAGCACATCAGCAAGTAACCGATCTGTGTGCGGCTCGCTTGTTCTTCCGGAGTGAGCTGCGAAAAGTAACGCCTCGGTCCATCCACCGTTTTGGCTTTCGGTGCCGCTTTGTCTTCCTTCTTGGGCTTCTTCGCTTCGCCTTTCTTCGCATCCGCCGCGACAGCTTTCGTTGCCTTTTTCACGGCCACCGGCGTCTCGCGAGTTCCAGGTGGGTAGTACTTCGAGATCGCCTGATTGATGGCCACCGGTGTGGCAAGCACTGCTCGAACCGGCAGATCAAACGACAGGCGGAGTTCCTGCTCTAAATCGTGAGTGAGTTCATCAACGCAGGCCACGAGGATGTAGTCCTCGTCGATGAATAGCGGGATGATCGAATTGCGACGCACGCTGGATCGCGCGACTCGATCCAGAACTCCATCGTCAGGAATCGTTTCGCTGAGATCGACGTACGACACACCGAGTTCAACGGCATAAGCTCGCGTCGCCGTCTCGATATCGGTCAGATTCATTTGCACGACGGCATCGCGAACGGTCAGACCACGCTTGTCGGCGAAGTCCTTGACCTCTTTGATCTGTTGCTTCGTGATGACCTCGCGCTCGGCCAGAATGTTTTCGGTCAACCGGTTGCCCGTGTGCGACTTCTCTTCCGGGAATTCGCGGCCTTGGCTTTCGTCGTATTCCCGTTTGCGTTCTGGATCAGTCAGGCAGAGCATCGCCTTGGCGAGTTCATTCAGCAGCTCTTGCGACGGGATCGAGTATTGCCCGGAAGCGTACTTGCGAACGTGTCCGTTGAGCTTGCGATAGTTGGCCCGAATTTTTTCCGCGTCGTCCTCAAACTGGACGAGCCGCAACAACGTGTAATGATCCGGCGGACGGGGGCCGTCCGGAATGCCGAGCCAATCCTTGTAGACGTCCAATGCCACGGCAGACCTCGCTCATTGCCACCGGATTTTTCCGGACTTCGGATATGAAAAAGACTTCCGCAGCCATCAACGCTGCGGAAGTCTGACAGTTTTACGATCTCTCGGTGTTTGATTATTCGACCTGATAATCCTTGGCGAGCACTTCGAAGATGTCGATGTCTTTCGACTGCAAGCCAGCACGGATGATTTCCGTCGAAGCGACTTTCTTGCTAGTCAGTTCCATTGCCGTGCAATGAATTCGTCCGCTGGAGTCATACGAGTAAGTCACTTCAACCGGTGAACCAGCCGGCAGATTCAATGGCAATCCGGTGATATAAAAATCACCAATTTGCTCGCACGCATCTGGATCGAGCGCGTCTCCTTCGAGCACCGTGACGTGAATCCGCTGTTGATTCATGCTGGTGGTGACGAACTTCTGCTTCACCTCGAACGGAATCGACGTGTTCTTTGGGATCATGATGTGGTTGATCTTCCGGCTGCGATTCTGCGGATCGGTGATCTTGACCCCCAGCGAGTGCGAGTTGACGTCGCTGGTTTTCACGGAGCGGAGCCGATTGATGACCGTCTTACCCATGCGACTTTCGCCGCCGGTCGCTCGTGCTTCCAAAATTGCCGCGTGAATCGCGGCCCCTTGCGCGACAGCCTCTTCCGGCACAACGTCACGTGACGGCGGACGACCGCAAATTTCGGTCAGCATTTTCTCGACGACCGGCATGTAGGTCGAACCGCCGACGAGGATCAAGTCGTCGAGCCCGTTCACTCCGACGCCAGATTGTTGCAACACGAGTTCCGTCGTATCGCGCGTGCGTTGCAACAAGTCGGCAGTCATGCGCTCGAAGTCGCCGCGAGTGATTGCGACGGTCAGTGAACTGCCTTTGCAATAAACCGCGATTTGGGTCTGCGCCTTGGTCGATAATTCTCGCTTGGCCAATTCGCAATCTTGGCTGAGTGATTGCATCGTTTCTGGATCTTCGCGCGGATCAACTTTGTACTTCGTCTGAAACTGCATCGAAACGTGATCGACCAGACGGCGGGTCCAGTCGAGTCCACCCAGCATCACGTCGCCATCGGTGGCGAGCACTCGGAAGTGCGTCGGTGTGTAGCGGACGACGGTCACGTCGAACGTGCCACCGCCCAGGTCATAGACCATCACAGAGCGTTCGGTCTGAGCCAAATCGGTGCGGCCTAGTTCCCCCTTCATCCAGGCGTAGGCCAGCGTGGCGGCGGTCGGCTCGTTGATGATGTCGATGACGTTCAAGCCGGCAATTCGGCCAGCATCTTGAGTCGCCTTGCGGCGCACGTAGTTGAAATAGTACGGGACGGTGATGACGGCGTTGGCAATCGGCCCGACTTGCGTCTCGGCGTCTTGCTTGAGCTTTTTCATGATCAACGCGGAGATGAATTCAGGCGTCAGCTTCTTGCCTTGATAGACCACGAAGTAATTCTTGTTGCCCATTTCGCGTTTGATGGCCTCGATGACGTGCGAGGGATCTTCGACCGCGATCCGTTCAAAGGACGGGCCAACCATCACCTTGCCATCGTCGCCGAGCAACACGACTGACGGCGTGATGTTCTTGCCGTCGGAGTTGTTCAACGCCAACGGATGCCCTTCTTTGTTGATCTGGGCGATCGTCGAATACGTGGTCCCCAGGTCGATTCCGACCGTCGCTCCCGGCATCATTTTCATTGACATAGTTTCGACCCTTGAGGTGAATTCAGAGTTAGCAAAAGACCGATTGGTCGGAGACGTTTGTTGTCGCAAGAACTGCCGTGTTCGCTCTCAGAAATCCGTCTGTTCCCCGCGAAACGCCCGAAAGGGTGCGGCATTCTGACGCTCGCAACTCGGTGAATCAAGCGCGTGGTCGATTGAGTCGTGTGTGGAAAACGTGAAAGGACCGAACCCGATGCCGAATGGCAACGTCGCCGAAACTCCACAACCGCACGTTGTTGTTTGGAGACATGCCGTACGGCGACGAGGGTCAACAAACAATAATTCTGCGAATCATCGCGGAGCACTTGGTTCATCTGACATGCGAAAAGTTCGCAAACCTCACGGAGTTTGCCTCAATGGTTTTGGGCTTTTGCGCGACACAGAACGCTGCTTCAAGCTCATTCGTTGCGTAGTGCAATGGCCCTCTTCCACCAAGACAAGCTCGGTGGGGTTTGTGTCTTTCTCTGAGTTTGTAAAGGACTAAACCCAACTTCCGCCTGCGAGAAGGCACGGCGAATGCGATTGTTTCACGCCATGATCAACGTGCAAGAACTTCATGACGTCCGTCATCCGAACGAACTGCGGCATTTGTGGCATTCGCTGTGGAAACGGACTCCGCGCGCAACCTTCCGCCAGACTCCCGAATTCATCGAGCAGCAGTCAAATGCTGCGGAGCAACGCTGGAAATTCCTGTTGGTTTCCGCATGGAATCGACCGATCGGCATCGTACCACTCATCGAGCGAACCCAGCGGCGGTCACTCGGCCCAGTTCGTGTCCTCTCCGTGCCGGAGTCTCATTGGGGGTTTTGTCCGGGGCCGGTCGGGCCACATACGGCGACAACGATGACTGCTGCCGTTCGTCATCTTGTGGACCAGGATGAGTCGTGGGATGCCCTGGAGTTGCCGGAAGTCGTTGTGGAAAGCAGAGCACCTCACCGCATCCCCAAGATGTTCGATGCCTCCGGGCTCACGGCGTTTCGTCGATCCGATCGGCAGTTACTTGGCTTTGAATTATCGACCACTTGGAGCCAGTTCTGGGCGAACCGTGATTCCGCATCGCGGTCTCGCTGGAGAGAACTCGATCAGTTGTCTCACGGAGGAATGATTCAATTGATTCGCTTTAGGCCAGAGGGAGTCCACACTGGTGAAACTGACCGAGATTGGTCATTTCTCCGCATGGCCAGCCGGCTTGTTTGCCAGCAGCGTGACGAGGCCCAGATTCAGCAGGCGCAAGCTCGCATGGCCGAGCTTCACGAAATCCACGCCACCGCGGTCGATGAAGGCTGCGCAGACGTGGCCGTGCTGTTAATCGACTCGGCACCGGCAGCCTATGCCCACAATCTCCGCTGTGGGTCGCGTGTGGAAACCTTGCAGATGTTGGCCGATCCCAACATCCCCGGAGCCGCCGATCTGCTGATCGGACACATGCTGCGAGACGAGATTGCTCGCGGCGATACTTGGCACGTCTTCCTACCGACGAGCACATCAAGCATTACGGCTGATTGGGCGATGTGGCAAGGGACGGAACTCCGTGAAAACCTCGTCACGCACTACCGACGTTCCAACACACGATCGCGACTACTTCGCTGGCTCGATGGGAGTCAGCCAATTCCGCAGGGCTGCGTTACTTCAGGTTCTCGTTGCTGAACTTGGAAATGGCCGAGCCGATGAATCGCAAGATCCCTTCATCGAATCGCGTGGTTCCGGTCACCTTGCCATCCTTCGCGTTCATCTTGGTTTCCCAGGTGTCCTTGCCCGCTTTGAACGCCTCCAGAGCCAACTTGCGAGTCGCCTCACGATCACGTTTGGATTTTGCAGCGGCCGCTTCCTCGTCGGTCAACTTCTTCGCGGGATCTTTTTTGGTCGTGTCCGGCCCGTCTTGTCGGACGCGCCGAGCATCCAGGATCTCTACCCACGGACTGGCTTTGACGTACACAGTCAAGAAATTACTCGCGTCTGCCGCGTTGGCTTTCCCCGCTGCGTCGATCGCCGACTTCAGTTGATCAAGCGACTTGCCACCGACGGCAACCCACCACACAGTCGGGCCAGTCGCGACGTGGACCGTGGCCTCTTTGCCGAAAATCTGTTCCAAGTCCGCATCATTTTCCGGCAGCGAGATCGAGTGAATCGACACGTCACCGACCTTATCGACGTCGATCTGCACTTTCGTCTCCGGCTTCATTTTCGGAATCAGTTCCAGGATCGGCTTGAGATCATTGCCGCTGGGTGCCTTGATGCCGAAGACCAGATTGACCTTTTCGCCAGGAGCCTGAGAAACCTCGATCAGGCCATCAACGGCCCCCACATTGGCCCCCGCATGAAGGATGTCGAACCAGAGATTCGCAGCAGTCTTCGTGGCCTCCTTCACTTCGTCAGTCTTGTCTTTCGATGAGTCGATCCGCTTGGCGACACTTGCTCGCGCCAGCAAGATCCCCCCCAGCGCGTGCGACTTTCGCATTTCATCGAGCGGAAAGTTGAGCCGTCCGCTGAGGATCGCGTCCGCTGAACGCGGCACGCCGGCAAATATCCCCGGAGCTTGTCCCAACAATTTGGCGCTGGTTTCGAGTGACGTTCCGGCAATCGCGGACAATTCAAAATCCAGCCGGGCCTCACGCTGTTGAGCGTCCGTCGTCCAGCCCAAAACCAACTCCGCAGACTCGACGACAAACCGTTCCAATTCGTCGAGATTATGAGTCAGAGTTCCCTTGCGAAGCTCGAAATCTTCTGACGATTCGTCGGCTTGCGGTTTGAGACCCGCCGTCAAATTGTCTTTGACCCTTTGGAAGTCCTTGGTACGAGCCTCCTGGTCAGCCGCCGTCTGCTTGTCGTTCTTGACCATCAGGCCCAGGTCGAGCTTTTTTGCCAGCAGCGCGGCAACCGTTTTCCCCTTCGTTGCATCGGGAAGATTAGCGGGCAGGCTGTTCTTTGAACTTGCAATCACGGCATAGCTAACCGGCGCATTCAGGATTCGTAGAAATCCGTTGTACGCTGCATCGGCGGCAACTTTCTCACCACCACCAAGCTGGTAAAAGCCGGCGGTCAGTCGCTTGTTTTTGGCGATCCCCGCTCCAAGGTTCGCCAGGAATTTTTGACCGAGTGGCTTGCCTGCGGGATCTTTCACCGGAAAGTGAGATCGGATTTCCGTCCCTGTCCCGGTCGTCAATACGTCGATGATGACGGGCCTTTGCAAGTCCATCCCGTCCATGAACGTATCCAGAACTTCCTTGAGCGCCTTCCACCCATTAGCGCCGTTCGGAGCCAACTCCGTGAGGAACTTGAGATCGGCGACTAACTCTTCACCAGAGAGCAATGCCCCGTGAATTTCGGGCGCATGTGGCGGTGGAGCTTGCTGAGCGAAAGTCACTCCCGATGTCAAAAACAAAGAACAACACAACGCCAAGGCAATTCGGCGAAAAGTACTCAAAGTTAGGCTCCTTCCAACGGCAGAACGATGATTCTCTTGGGCAGTTCAGACCTTTTCCTCGACGCCGGTAAAGCACCGCTCGTCTCCGTCAGGCCGCGCAAAAGGTGCTCGCTGTTCGCAAGTTTTGCTCAGTCAGCAAGCGAACGGGATTGTAGAAGGATTGTTTCAAACGGGACAAGGTGAGCGCCGCAGGATACGGCCACCAACCCGAAGCACAACCTACGTGACTCGCGCCAACACCAAGCAAGCGTTATGGCCACCGAATCCAAAACTGTTCTTCAGAATGCGACGAACGCTAGTCGGTCGTGCCTCATGAGGCACGTAATCCAAATCGCAATCCTCATCCGGGTTGTCGAGATTGATCGTCGGCGGCACGACTTGGTGCTGCAACGCCAGACTGCAAGCCACCAACTCTACGCCTCCGGAAGCCCCCAGCAAGTGACCAAGCTGGCTCTTGATGCTCGACACACAAATGCGACGCGAGTGCTCACCAAACACTGTCTTGATGGCAACTGTCTCCGCCTTATCGCCCAGCGGCGTACTCGTTCCGTGCGCGTTGACGTAATCGATGTCGTCTGGATTGACCTTGGCGTCGCGAATGGCCGCCTGCATCGCACGAGCAGCCCCGCGTCCTTCAGGGTCTGGCGCGGTCATGTGGCTGCCGTCGGCGGACATGCCATAGCCGATGATCTCCGCGATCATCTGAGCCCCGCGCTTCTTGGCGTGCTCATACTCTTCCAGAACCAAAATGCCTGCCCCCTCGGCCATGACGAATCCGTCACGATCTCGATCCCAAGGTCGGCTGGCACGTTCCGGTTCATCGTTGCGAGTCGATAGCGCCGCCATGCGGGAGAAACCGGAAAGCCCCATCGGCGTGATCGCCGCCTCGCTTCCGCCAGTCACCATCACGTCGGCCATGTCGAGTTGAATCAGCCGAAAAGCATCACCGATCGCGTTCGTGGCTGACGCACAGGCGGTCGCCACGGCACTGTTCGGCCCTTTCAACTGCCAATGCACCGAGATGTTCCCACTGGCGGCATTGACCATCAGCTTGGGGATCATGAACGGCGAAACGCGCGACGGGCCTCGATCAAACAACTCGGTATGCTGTTGCTCAATCTCCTGCAGCCCGCCGATTCCGCTCCCCACCAATACGCCGTATCGGAACGGATCACCTTGCTGGAAATCGATACCAGACTGCCGCACGGCCTTACCGGCGGCTCCCATGGCAAATTGCACGAACCGATCGAATCGCTTGATGTCTTTTGACGAGATCTCCAAATGATCCGAGAGGCTGTAGTCCTTGACCTCACCAGCAAATCGAACTTTGAAGTCCGTGCAGTCAAAGCGAGAGATTAGGCCCACGCCGCTTTTTCCGGCGCAAATACGATCCCACATCTCGGCAACTTCACACCCCAATGAGGTGACGACGCCAAGGCCAGTGACAACAACTCGTCGACTCATCCGTGTGCTCTTTGTGCCGCAAGTGGGGACGCGGCCGCGCGAGGGCGCTTACGTAGGAGTTAGAACACTCAGTCAGCCATCGCGGCTCACCGTCCAAACCATTCTTCATAGACGCAGGCAGCCAACAAGCTGCGACGTCATCAGGCGTTCTTTTTCTCAGTGATGTATGTCACTGCGTCGCCAACAGTCTTGATCTTGTCATAGTCGTCATCAGGAATCGTGATTTCAAATTCGTCTTCAAATTCCATCACCAATTCGACAACGTCGAGAGAGTCGGCTTTGAGATCATCAACGAACTTGCTTTCCTTTTTGATCTCTTCTTTGGCGACACCCAATTGTTCGCTGACAATCGCGATCACTTTTTCTTCAATCACAACTCAAGCCCTCCGGCGGCTAATTGCTCGCTTAAAAACCCCACTCAGAAATCACCAGCACGTCTTGGACACAACGGCTACACAGCCGATGATAAACTCAGTGGTGAAGTCGATCTTTCGAGAATTCACCGCTCGCGAGCGACCATTTTCCGATGTTGTCCGTCACAGACCGCATTAGAAAACCATCCGCCCGCCAAAACGCGGGCACATATAACTGTTTCCGGAAAACGTGTAAACGGTGAAGCTGCCAAGGAAATCGACAGATTTCGCGACTGCTCACTGTGGCAGGTCAAAGAGTCCCGATTTCAGTCCACCGCAAGCCTCTGAATCATGTGGCATGACTTGGCAATCACTCGACGACGCTTGCTGCGAAGATCCCCGCTTAAATCGCTTCGTTCACACTCTCGCATTTCACTTTTCGGTCGATGCGTTTGAGCAATCCAGACAGCACCTTTCCTGGGCCGATTTCAGTGAACTCGGTGATTCCGTTTTCCAACATCCAGCGGATCGAGTCCTCCCATCGAACGGGACTGATCACCTGCTGAATCAGTAGTTTCCGGATTTCATCAGGATCAGTATGCGTAGCGGCATCGACATTCGAAACCACGGGGATACGCGGCGCTTGCAGTGCAATTCCCGCCAACGCTTCGGCCAATTTTTGATCGGCCGGCTGCATGATCGTGGTGTGAAACGCTCCTGCAACAGTTAAAGGAATCGCTTTACCACCTACCGCTTCCGCCAGCTCGACAGCCTTGTCACACGCAACCTTGTCGCCCGAAACAACCAAGTTGCCGGGACAAAGAAAATTGGCGATCGAAATCTGCCCAACGTCCGACGCTTGATCGCAGATACCTTGAACTTTGTCGCGATCCAAAAGCAGCAAGCACGCCATTCCCGATGATCGACGGTCGGAGGCATCCTGCATCGCCTGGCCGCGCCGCTGAACAACCCGTAAGCCATCCTCAAAACTCATGACTCCAGCGAAGACGAGCGCGGTGTACTCACCTAAACTGAGTCCAGCAGTCATGGTGCAACTAGCAACCAACTCCGGCCTCGTCTCGTTGAGCATCGCTAAAGTTGCCAAGCTGCTGACATAGAGCGCGGGCTGACTGTAGACCGTCGAATCGAGTTGTTCCTTCGGCCCATCAAAGCAGAGTTTGGCAAGGTCGTATCCGAGGATTCCGGAAGCCGAATCGAACAACCGCCGGGCCGTAGCGTATTTTTCCACGACCGACCGGCACATCCCGACGGATTGCGCGCCTTGACCCGGAAACAAAAATGCCATCTGACTCATGGGTGCTCTCCCGAAAGTTACTGCCGCCAACTGGCTTAATGGCCGCGCGGAAAACTACGTCCAGGCAGTTGAATCAACCGCCTGCCTATGTCGTTTCCGGCATGTCTGCTAGCCCGGCCGAGATCGATGCGTTGATGTCGCGATCTTTGAATGTCATCGCAACCTTGAGTGCATTGCGGATTGAATGCGCGTTGCTCGATCCATGACAAATGATGCAAATGCCGTCGATTCCCAACAGCGGGGCACCGCCCTCTTCGCTGTATTGATATCGCTTGCCGACATTGTGCAGTGCCTGCATACCGCGATCGCGCTCCGTCGATAATTGGCCGATGACTTCGTGAGCGACCGTCTTAAACAAAAAATCGGCCATCCCTTCGCTGACTTTCAAGACGACGTTGCCTACGAACCCTTCGCAAATAATGACATCCGCGCCGCCCAGATACACATCTCGGCCTTCGACATTGCCAACGTAACTGCCCTTCAAACGGCTGCTGTTTTGCAAGAGCGCGTGAGCATCACGATACAGGTCGCTCCCTTTACCGTCTTCGCTGCCGATGTTCATCAGACCGACGCGCGGATTGGGGATTCCCAGCACATCGCGCGCGTAAACGAGCCCCATGATTCCGTACTGATAAAGATGTTCGGGGCGCGCCGCCGGATTCGCTCCGACATCGACCAGAACAGCTCGCCCCTTCAGCGTTGGCAACGCAACAGCAATCCCAGGGCGCTTGACGTTTTTGAGATACAGCCGCGTCCGCAATCCGGCAGCCACGACTGCTCCGGTATGTCCGGCACTCACAACGGCATCGACTTCGCGACCGGCCATCAACTGCCAGCAGACTGCGATTGAGCAATTCGGTTTACGGCGCAGCGCCTCGGTCGGCTTTTCTTCCATACCGATCCAACTGTCCGAATGGCGCAGCGCCAAGCGATCACCGGAATAGCCAGCCTTTGCCAGCAACGGCTCCAACTGAGGAACATCGCCAACCAGAGTGACCTCAAGCTCTGGATGAGCCTGCAAAGCCGCGATGGCCCCGTCGATATTCGGGCCGGGAGCGTAATCGCCCCCCATGGCGTCCAGCGCGATCCGCATGAGGATTATTCCTCGCTGCTGACGTCGTAGCTCCGGCCGTGGTAATGGCCGCAATGCGGGCAAATGCAGTGGCACGGCACCGGCGCACTGCACTGCGGGCACGTCGTCAAATTCAAAGGCTTGATCGCGTTATGGCTGCGACGTTTGCGGGCGCGTGACTTAGAGGTGCGCCGTTTGGGAACTGCCATGATGCTTTACCATTTTCCTGAGGAAGCCGCCGTTACACCGTTAGGGCCTTTTCAACTCCGGTCCAAACACAGGCTTGGCGACCCAACGAAGATTCCGGACTCTGACCGTTTGTTGAAGAGCGAGGCATGGTATTGAAGCCCTGAAGACAGTTCAAGGAACGGGCTGGCGTTCTTGCCCTGGTGATTTCGCCAAATTTCTCATGATCGTGCCGCCCCCCTGAGGCAAGCTGTCGAACATTATCAGCTCGGCCGGCAGCGATCAGGCAAAACAAAAACGCACCGACAAAAATCGTCGGTGCGTTCGTAAGTCCAATCCTCTGGGCATTTGCAGGCTAAAGTTGTCGCGGCACCCAATTGATTTTTTGGATGGTTTCGCCCTGATTCACGGCTTTGTCTCCCGGTGAGCTTTCGTTGTGGCCGGGAATTCCTTCGGCTGGAGGCGCTGGGGCTGGGCCGCTGTGATTGGGTGACAAGGGGCTGTAGAAAGCTTCGTTTCCCCCACTGCCTCCGCAGCTTGCACAACCTCCGCTGGATGGAATCGTCTGCGGCAGTTGCGGTGGTGCTCCGCCGCCACAAGAGGCACAGCCACCGCCTTGAGCCGGAGGTGCTGAGACCGGTCCACCGCCGCAGCCTGAGCAACCGCCAGCAGTTGGAGTCGGAGAAATGTTTGGTCCACCACCGCAGCCACTACATCCACCGGAGTACGGTGACCCCATCATTGGGGGAGCTTGCTGAGGGATGCCCTGCCAATCCTCGCCGGTGTAGACCACCGAGCCGTCGTAGCCGTGAGCAACCGCATCCGGCAGCATTTTGCTTTTCGAGCGGCGATGTTTAATTCTTGGAGCGTGTTGGCGTCCGCAGTCGCAAGCGGCACTGTCTGTGTCGCATCCGCCGCCCTCGTGACTTCCGCAACCACATCCGTTGTTGACGGCTTTGTGCATGCAGCTTTGGTGTCCGCAGGAATTGCATCCCACCATGCTTGCCGCCAAAAGCAGCCCCAATGACAGTCGCAAGACCGTATTCATGATGTTCCTCTAGTCGCAGGCTGTGACATCGACTTTCGTCAGCCCAACATGAGCCTGAAGCCGAATGAGTCTGGCCGCTGAAGCATCAACGACCGTTCGTTGTTTCATCGGTTTGCCGACAAGGAAGACTTTACGGATTATTACGACGATGCCGATCTAGCGGACTTTCCGGCGGCGGGCGCAAGACCCAATTGGTCGATTGGCTTGGCGGATGACCGATGATCAATTCTTTTCCCGCTCTTGCAACTGATGAACTTGCGGCTTCATCAGGCCACGGCTATCGCAAGCTGATCTTGACCGGGCTGGTCAACTCGAAGCGGTCTCCGTGAGCTGATCGGAAGCGGAGTCGCAGCTCAAGATTTTCCGTCTGCGGACGTGTCTGCCACGGTAACTCGAAGCGATAGGCCGAGCTGCCGAGGATGGATTGCCAAGCAGCGGCGGTTTGCTGGCGATCGAAAGCCCACACGCCAAGGGACTGTTGGTCGGACGATTGAGCCGGGTCAATAAGTTCACATTCCACAGTGCCAGGTAAGCGGATCGGCTTTTCTTGATTGTCTTGCGGAACAAAGACCAGCGTCAGTTGATCGTCTCCCGACTCGCCGTCACGGTCGAAACCGCCCGTCAAAAGCGGGTTGATCATTAGACTCTTAACCCGGAAATGCCGCTCATTTAGCTCAAATGTTTGCTCGTGGTTGGCATGTTGCACGAGGCGGTCTTGAAGCGATTCATTGAGTCGTCGGGCGGCGATCAGGTCCGTTTGAGTTTGCTCGACCTGAGCGTGAAGCGTGCGAATTTCGTCTTCTTGCCGACGCATCTGGGCTTCGAGCAGGTCAACGTTTCCACGGCTGGCGCACCCAAAAAACAACAGGCACGCTGCGGTTGCCGCGAAGCTTCCGGAAATCAAACGTCGTGGAGTGAGCCTCATCCGTGATGGCCCTCCGCCAGTAACCTGAAGCGCGAGCGAGGACGCTTCCAGAGACTACGAATTCAGAGTGTCGTGAAGCGTTCGCCCTCGCTGACGCATCGGGTTACTTGTGCCCTTGCTCACGCTTCGGGTGAGTGGTTTACTCAGTCAACTGCTTCACCGGCAGCTTCTCCAGCACGTGGTCGATCAGGCCATACTCCTTGGCTTCGGTCGCCATCATGAAGTTGTCACGGTCGGTGTCGTTCTCCAGTTGGTCGAGCGACTTGCCGGTGTGCTTCATGAGGATTTCGTTCATCCGGCGTTTCACCTTGATGACTTCTTTCGCATGAATTTCCAACTCGGTCGCCGTTCCCTGCATGCCGGCAAGCGGTTGGTGGATCATGATCCGAGCGTTCGGCAATGCGAACCGTTTTCCGGCGCATCCGGCGGTGAGCAGGACCGCTCCCATGCTGCTGGCTTGGCCGATGCAGTAGGTCGCGACATCACAATTGATGTATTGCATGGTGTCGTAGATCGCCATGCCTGCCGTGATCGAGCCGCCCGGCGAATTGATATAGAAATGGATGTCCGCCTTCGAGTCTTCAAACTGCAAAAAGAGCAACTGCGCCACGATCGAGTTGGCCACGTCATCGTTGACTTGGCTCCCCATGATGATGATGCGATCTTTGAGCAGACGGCTGTAGATATCCATCACCCGCTCTTCGCGACCGCTCTTCTCAACCACCCACGGAACAAGAACCGACATGGAACACTCACTTTCGTAGCACAGGCGGCTCGCCTGTGATTTCCTGCGGACACACAAGCAGGCGAGCCGCCTGCAAGACGATTTTCGACACGCGATTAGACGACCGGCGGCACTTCAGGAGCCGGAGCTTGGGTTGGAGCCGGCACCGGAGTCGCCTTGCTGAGCACTTCATCAATGAGGCCGTATGCCTTGGCCTCGACCGCTGAAAGATAGCGATCTCGGTCAGTATCCTTCGCGATCACCTCAATCGGCTGGCCGGTATGCCGAGCCAGGATGCCGTTGAGGATTTCTCGAGTGTCGAGGATATCTCTGGCCTGAATTTCGATGTCCGAGACTTGCCCGCCCACTTCGCCGTATGGCTGATGAATCATCATCTTGGCATGAGGCAGAATGTAGCGTTTGCCCTTTGTGCCACCCGCGACCACGATCGCTCCACCGCTTGCCGCTAGGCCCACGCAGTAGGTCGCGACTGCACAATCCATGAACTGCATCGTGTCGTAGATCGCCATCGTCGCCGTAACTGATCCGCCGGGCGAGTTCACGTAAAGATGGATGTCTTGGCTTTTGCTTTCCGATTGCAAGAACAACAGCTTCATCACGATCAAATTCGCGACGCCGTCGTTAATAACTCCTTCGAGAAACACGATGCGGTTTTCGAGCAACAGGTCGCCGATCCCCATTTGTCGCTGCCGCGCGTAGTCACGTCGTTGATTCACCATTTGCGAGTTTTGCATCATCATCCATTGATCCAACATGTTGTCTCCTCAAGGAGAACGGTTCGCCGAGAACTCCGGCTACCGAGGGGCGGGTGGGATAGTGGAAGTCGATGACGAGCGTCAAGAGACTTCAGGCTTTGTGGGCTTTGCCCCGAGGGGCCGGGTTATTCCGCCGAGTTATTCCACGGTTACGCTCTTGGCCAGATTCCTCGGCCGATCGACGTTGCACCCACGGAGGACTGCGATCTGGTAGGCCAGTAGTTGCAAGGGGATCGAACAGACGAGCGGCTGCAGATATTCCTCGACGTAAGGAACGTAGATCACATCGTCAGCCATTTGGTCGATCTTGTCGTCTCCTTCGCAGGCGATGGCGATGATCGGGCCTTTGCGAGCTTTGGTCTCTTCGAGGTTGCTCATCACCTTGGGATAGATGTGCCCGCGCGGGGCGATAAACACGCTGGGAGTCCGCTCGTCGATCAAGGCGATTGGCCCATGTTTCATTTCAGCGGCCGGATAACCTTCGGCGTGGATGTAGCTGATTTCCTTCAGCTTCAACGCCCCTTCCAGCGCAACAGGAAAGTTGTACAAGCGGCCGAGATACAAGAAGTTTTCATTGTCGCAGTATCGCTGAGCGACCTCTTTGACTTGGTCGAAACATTGCAACGTTTTGCGGATCGCGTCCGGCATCGCTTGCAGATGCGAAATAATGCGTGAGCCGGCGGGATACGACATGTTCCGCAGACGGCCGAGGTACAAAGCCAAGAGCGTCAGCACGGTGACTTGTGACGTAAACGCTTTGGTCGAGGCGACGCCGATCTCTGGCCCGGCATGAAGAAAGATGCCGCCATCCGCTTCGCGAGCGATCGACGACCCGACGACGTTGCAGATTGCGAGCGTCGGATGACCTTTGCGTTTGCATTCACGCATCGCGGCCAGTGTGTCAGCCGTTTCGCCACTTTGAGTGATCGCGAAGACCATCGTGGTCGTCGAGAGCGGCGGATTGCGATAGCGCAGCTCGCTGGCGTATTCGACCTCAGTCGGAATCCGAGCGAACTCTTCAATGAGGTATTCGCCGACCAGTCCCGCGTGCCAGCTCGTGCCACATCCCGTCAGCACAATGCGGTCGATGCGACGAAGCTGTTGCGGAGTCAGATTCAGACCGCCGAATTTGGCGGTCGCTTCGTCTTCATCCAAGCGGCCGCGCATGGCATTTTCGATCGTCTCCGGCTGCTCGAAGATTTCTTTGAGCATGTAATGCTCGTAGCCGTTCAGATCCGATTCTTGCGACGATTGTTGCAGCACTTGCACGTTCGGAGCTTGCATGCCGGTATCGCGATGATGCAGTTCCATTCCTTGCGGCGTGAGCACAGCCAACTGGTGATCCGAGAGATAAACCACTTCCTGAGTGTGACCGCTCAGCGGGCTGGCATCGCTAGCGAGGAAAAATTCTCCTTTGCCCATGCCGACAACCAGCGGACTTCCCAACCGCGCGGCGACGATCATGTCCGGAAAATCGCGGAACAGGACTCCCAATCCATACGTCCCTTTGAACTGTTTGATCGCCACTTCGACCGCTCTGATCGCTGTCTTCGGGTCTTCGGGATCATCCCCCAGTTTGATCAATTCGCTCAGTTCATGAGCCACCAAGTGAGCGGCGATTTCCGTGTCGGTACTGCTGCGAAAGACATAACCCAGCGCTTGCAAGTGATTCTTCAACATCGCGTAATTTTCAATCACGCCGTTGTGAACCAGAACCACTTCGCCGTTGCCACCCACATGCGGATGCGAGTTCATATCGCTGGGCACCCCGTGTGTCGCCCAGCGTGTGTGTCCGATACCGATCGTCCCTTGCACCGGATTCCGATCGACGAGTTTGCCGAGTTCTTGGACGCGGCCCGCCTTCTTGCGAATCGCAATCTCACCCGCCTCAGACACGGCGATCCCCGCGCTGTCATACCCGCGATATTCGAGTCTGCGTAGACCTTCCAGCAGAATGTCCGACGCTTGTCGAAAGCCGACGTAACCAACAATTCCGCACATAGTGATCGTGCTCCGTCACGAAGGAGAAAAACGCCGTTCGCTGATGATTACCCCACTTCCTGCGGGCGTAACCACAAACAGACGCTGACTTGAGGCCAAGTCCGTCTCAAAAAATCGGTGATAAAACTGAGGGGGGGGAGATCGTCGCGGCCAGAACTGAAGCGCCGCTCAACCGCTGGGAGTGGAAACTGAGGAAGGGAGAAACCGGGCGGGACCGTACTTCAAATTCACAAAACCGGTCAACACGGTCTTCTCACCGTGATGACTCTTGAATGGCAAAGACGTGCAGCCAACTGGCGTGCGTCGAATTGAAATCGTTATCCACGGAAACAACCAATGTTTGTCGGCCATCACGCAACGGCGGACCAAACGTGAGTCCTTCAAATTTCTGCGGACACTTCTCTCCGGCAAGCCCATAACGCGGGTCCAGAAAATCGAACAACAACTTCTTTTGGACCGGCTTGATTTCGTTCGGCAATTCCAATGGCGGGATCGCGTCGATCGACGACACGTCGGTCGCGTTCGTCAGATCAATGTGGAAGACTTTTTTGAAGACAGCTTCCAATCCCGCTTTGCCATCTCGCTCCAGCACGAAAAATTCGTGATCGTTGACCGCCAGAGCCTCGCTGACGCCATGTGTCGAATGTTCGAGCGGATAAACAAACTCCCGCGCGGCCCCCGATTTGACGTCGAGTTCCAGAATTCGATTATGTAGTCCGATCCGCTTCTTCGGGACTTCTGCGCTCAGACGACTGTCTTGCAACAGCGGCCTCTGCGTGAACGCGAATAGCTTCTTGCCGTCGGGAGTCAGCGCGAGTCCCTCAAAGCCGCCGTTTGCTTGACGTCCAACGTGGTTCTTCGAGTCCTCCTCTTCCGGAATTGCGGATAACTGCTTCGAACCGAACTTTGCAGGAACGTCGAAGCGTCGCACCAATTTTCCGATCGGCGAAAACTCACTGACGCTAGGACCATACTCATCGGACACGAAGATCTGCCCCGAACGAGCCACTCGCACACCTTCGGGATCGAATCGCAATCCGTCACTCGGATTGTCCTGATTGAAAGCGGCAGCCAGTCCCACCAACGGTCGATCCTTGCCATCGACAAACGGCGTAGTCGAAATCAGTGTCATGCGAACTGTCGGCGACGCGGACAGATCAATCTGAATCTCAGCCCAATGAAAGCGGCAGGCAAACTCAACCGCACCATCTTGCGGCCCACGATCCGGTAGCAACAGATATCGTTGCCCGGAACCGAAATAGTCGATCGCCCCGATGCCACCAAACTGGTTGTGTGGAAAGTTGGCACCCAGCATTTCGGTCAACCCTGACTTGTCCGTCGCGATCCCCGATATCTCGATCGAGCCAATCAGTTCGACATCGGCGGCTTCGACTCGCATTGCGAACCAGAAGGCCAACACTGCGACCGACAGACTTATTCGTTTGGACAACATCGTTGCTCTCTTAAACGCATTCACAAAAAAAGTCCGTCGTGCGACACCGCAAGCGTCATCACACGACGGACTGGGACAGGGACGATTTGGGGAACGACTATTGAAAATCACCCGGAATGTCACCCAAGTCAAAAGTGATAATCGCAATCAGCGTCGCGGGTGACATGTTTTCGCTGAAGAAGCGAACGGAGCCATCACCCATGACGGCCGTCACGCCACCGCTGTGGAACGAATACATTTCCGAATCATTGCTGCAGTTGATGAGGCATCCGTTAGGAATGCCACTGGATGGAGTGGTGATATTTCCCGTGGTCTTGTTCGTCTTGTTTTGCAGACCCACCAGATCCGAACCATCGACCGAGAATCCACCGTTGATGTCGGCCCAACCCCAGCCATCGCCAGAAGTCATGATTCCACCCTTGTTGGGATTCGGACCAGTCTTACGGCGGTTGTAGTTCGTCGGCCTGCCAGCATCCTCAGCCAAGATCAAGGTATTTGACGTTCCGTCCCTGAAGTCAGATATTTTCATGCCGCCAGGACCACGAGCCATCCCACCCAAGGCCTCGTACTTCGAGCCAGTAATAGGATGCGGAGTGGTCCGCAAATCGCGACCAGCCAGAACAAACGCCGCATTACGAGCCGCATTGCATGAGCCGTAGTCGGTGTATCCCCAGAGCGGTCGAGTACCATCGCCGGGTGTACCACGAACACCGTTGGTGGCGGCTGAATAGTCAGCAGCCGCAGGAATAAGGCGATCGGTTGGTGCTGAAGGGCAAATAAATGCCGCCAGCTTAGTTGTCGTCACCGGATCATTGGCCACATCGAACCAGTTTTTGTTGCTGTTGTAGAGGTCATATAACCCCGCTTGATCAAGCTGCGGCAAAACCATTGTCGGCCAAGCTTTTTGAAAGGTTGAACCGACTGGCCAGGGCGGAGTGAGCAGATTCGGAGCAGAGCCGCCGGTCGAGAGATTGATGCGGCTCGGAGGGAACTGTTGGTTGGAGCTCTCGTAGTTCATCAACGCCAAGCCTAGTTGCTTCATGTTGTTCCGGCACTGCGTACGCCGAGCGGCCTCGCGAGCCTGTTGCACCGCTGGCAACAACAGCGAAATGAGTATCGCGATGATCGCGATGACCACCAGCAACTCGATCAACGTGAATCCTGACTGACGTACTTTTTTCCGCTCTTTCATGTCGTGGCCCTTTTTGAGAAATGAATCCTGACTGACTTATGCACCTGACGAGTTTCAAAAGCCTATTGGGGAACAGTGAAGGTCCAATGTTCGATTCATAAATGTCCGGTGAATTACCAATCCGCATCAATCGAAAATCGAATGCACTGAATCGCTTGACCGAAGTCCGTCAGCCAACGACGGGCTCAACGGAGCAATCAGCTCCAAATGCGAATCGAACAGCAGAGCCAACTCGGGACCAAGCTCTTCGCGATCACACCATTCCAGATAACTCAACGGCATGAGTTCGTACGTGTCACGATCCCACTCGACCATGCACAACAACTCTGAGCCGGCTTCAACAACATCAATCAACGTCCCCGTCCAGTCCGACATTTCCACATCGGAACAAGCCGGTGCAAACACGCCCGGTTTGACCACAATACGAGACCAAAGTGGCCACTGCGTTTCGGAAACAACAGAGGTCATGATCAGGCTCCTAATGGTGTTTCATTCGAAACTTCTCGGCGAGAATGTGGCAGGCAGTGATGACCTTCCTGTGAATGAGGTATGAATTCTTAGTCCATGTGAAAATGACTTTGATGACCACGCAATCCGGCACGTCGTCGTCTCTCGTCGAGTTGACTTCATGAACCGCGACGTCTGAGATTGCCTCAGCCGAGAATGATTCCTGCCCAACGACCAATGAGATCTACGATGATGACGATGTGCTCGCGACAGCTTTGCGCGTGGTTCACTTTTCTCAGTGTTTGGTGCCTGACCCGACCTCCAGGCGGCTAAAGAGGCCAAGCAACTCCTCTTGGAATATGACGCTCGCCCCGAGCATCCGTGGGAGCAAGAAGGCAGTTGCCAACGCCGAACAGCGGTTGCCGGAATTGAAGAAGCGGCTGCAAAACCCGTAGCGCGGCGAGCTTAGCTCGCCGCCTCCGCTCACGGCGAGAGCGGGCGACACAGAATAGCGTCTCGCAAAACGC
>JANNDA010000057.1:0-1886 GCA_031387195.1 Planctomyces sp.
AGCCTCCCGCATGTTGCAACGGAAGAAGGACCGAAATGAGTCAGACGCCAGCAGCGCCGGCACTGGTCGTCGGAATGGGAACGGTTCTGGACCACGTTCGCACTCCGCAGGAAGTCCTGCGTCCACACGTCGTCGAGTTTCGGGACGTGACGAAGATCTACAACGCCGGCAAAGCGGAAGAGTTCACCGCGATCCGCGATGTGACGTTCGTCGTGGAAGACGTCGCCGACAAAGGGGAATTCATCTGCGTGCTCGGTCCCAGCGGTTGCGGCAAGAGCACGATCCTTCGATCCATCGCTGGATTAGAGCCGCAGCATCCCGCCACCGCTGGCGATGTGCTGGTGTTGGGCCAACCGGTCGTTGGCCCCGGCTCGGATCGCGGAATGGTGTTTCAGGATTACACCAGCTTCGATCATCGCACCGTGCTGGAGAACGTGACGTTCGGTTTGGAATGTCAGCACCTGCCACGAAAGCAGCGGGACGAACTCGGCCGCGAGTGGATTCGGAAGATGGGACTGAATGTCGAAACCGACTCTCACAAATACCCGCACGAGCTTTCCGGCGGCATGAGACAGCGGGTCGCCATCGCGCGCACGCTGATCCTGAAACCACGGATCATCCTGATGGACGAACCATTCGGGGCGCTCGACCCACTCACGCGGTTGAACATGCAAGACTTGTTGGTCAAGCTGTGGAAGGAAGTGCAAGCGACCGTCTTCTTCATCACGCACTCGATCGAAGAGGCGGTGTTTCTCGGCGATCGCGTGTACTTGATGAGCAACTCGCCCGGCACGATCTTGGAAGAGTTGAAGATCGAACCGGCAACAAGCCCCGCGCATGAGATGCAGCGTCAGCCGAAATTCCTGGAAGCCGTGTACTACATCCGCGACAAGATCACGAAGTTGGAATCGAATCCGTGAGCCTGCTGAAGTATGTTCGATCTGCATTCCAGATTCGTTGGAATCTGCTATCGCTCTTTGGCGGAGTCGGCTTCTCAATCTTGAGCGGTCGCCCAGACATTGCACTGCCGCTGGTGGTCGCCGCCGAAGTCGGCTTCTTGACGATGCTGGCCACTCACCCCAAGTTCCAGCGCGCGATGGACGCTCAAGACGCGGCGGTGGAACGCGATAAGAATTCGCAATCGGCCAACGTGGTGCTCCGTCAGATTCTCAAACAACTCCCCGCACCGTTTCTGACCCGCTATGAACGGCTCCGAACAAGTTGCCGTGACATGCGGCAGATCGCCGACGACTTGCAGCAATCCGGAACGCTGGAGTCCGGCCAACCGCTGGAGTCCTTTCAGCTCGCGGGCTTGGATCGGCTGATGTGGATTTTCCTGCGGCTGATGTTCACGCAATTCTCGCTCGGCAAATTCTTGGAACGAACCAAGCGTGACCGCATCGTGTCCGACATCGAACAAGCTCAGACCCGCCTCAGCGAGATCCCGCTGACGGACGAATCGCCACACGCTCAAAAGATGCGCCGCACACTGCAAGACAACGTGCAAACCTGTGAGGAACGTCTGGCAAATTTCGAAAAAGCCAACGCCAACTACGAGTTTGTCGGCCATGAGATCAATCGTCTCGAAAACAAAATCAAATCGCTCGCCGAACTCGGTGTGAACCGCCAAGAGCCGGACTACATCTCCAGCCAAGTGGACACGGTCGCCCGCAGCCTACTCGACACCGAAAAGACGATGAACGACTTGCACTTTGCCACCGGCCTCGCGCCGTTCAACGACGAAACACCGGACCTCATTCAGCAGCCGTACTTGCAAGCCGTGCAGAAGTCGTAACGCGACGATGCCGCAAAGTAACCCGAAGCGTTTGTTTTGAAGTTGCGCTATTTTCTGAGAGTATCAGACGGCACTGCGGTATTCCTTGGGT
>JANNDA010000560.1:0-9530 GCA_031387195.1 Planctomyces sp.
CTTTCAGAGCCGGTGGAGTCTGAGCCGACAGCCGGATCGCCGGCCGCGCATCCTGTTCCTCGCCGACCGCAACATCCTCGCCAATCAA
Source organism: Planctomyces sp. (assembly GCA_031387195.1). Lineage (GTDB taxonomy): Bacteria > Planctomycetota > Planctomycetia > Planctomycetales > Planctomycetaceae > SXKJ01. Next base: position 89 of record JANNDA010000560.1, read on the forward strand.
GCCTACAACGCCTTCTCCCCGTTCCCCGAAGATGCGATGGTCCGGATCGAGCCGGAGAGCATTCGCAAGAGGGGAAAGGTGCCGAAAAACGGCAGTCTGTTCTTCACCATCTTTCAGACGTTCATGTGCGGTCCCCCTCACCCCGGCCCTCTCCCCCGGAGTACCGGGGGAGAGGGAGCGGAATCGGACGGCGAGCCGTCACCGTACTTCGGCGAGTATCCGCCGGACTTCTTCGACTTCATCGTCATCGACGAATGCCATCGCGGCGGGGCCAAGGATGAAAGCTCTTGGCGCGGCATCCTCGACTACTTCGCGCCGGCGGTGCAACTCGGTCTGACCGCCACGCCGAAGCGCAAAGACAACGTCAACACCTACAAGTATTTTGGCGAGCCGGTCTACATCTACTCGCTGAAGGACGGCATCAACGATGGCTTCCTCACGCCGTTCAAGGTGAAGCAGATCCAGACGACGCTGGACGAGTACGTCTACACGCCCGACGACAAGCTGATCGAAGGCGAGATCGAAGCGGGCAAGCGCTACGAAGAAAAAGACTTCAACAAGATCATCGAGATCAAAGAACGCGAAGCGTTTCGAGTGCAGCTCTTCATGGACATGATCGACCAGCGACAAAAGACGCTCGTCTTCTGTGCCTCACAACTTCACGCCATCGCCGTGCGCGACCTCATCAACAAGATGAAGACCAGTAAGGAACCCAACTACTGCGTGCGTGTCACCGCCGACGACGGAGCGTTGGGCGAACAACACTTGCGGGACTTTCAGGACAACGAGAAGAGCATTCCCACGATCCTGACGACATCGCAAAAACTCTCGACCGGCGTCGATGCCCGCAACGTGCGCAACATCGTCCTGATGCGTCCGGTCAATTCGATCATCGAGTTCAAGCAGATCATCGGACGCGGCACGAGGCTCTACGACGGCAAGGACTACTTCACGATCTACGATTTCGTGAAGGCGCATCACCACTTCGCTGACCCCGAATGGGACGGCGAGCCGGTCGACGACGATCCGTGCGAGGAATGCGGCAACAGTCCCTGCGTCTGTGAAAAGGTGCCGACGCCACCGTGCGCGAAGTGCGGCAAGTGTCCGTGCGAGTGTGAGCCTACGCCGTGCTCAAAGTGCGGCCAGACACCGTGCGTGTGCGAGAAACCGACCAAGAAGAAAATCAGGATCAAGCTCGCCGACGGCAAGGAACGGACCATCCAACACATGATGGCCACGAGTTTCTGGCACCCGGACGGCACTCCCATGTCGGCTCAGCAATTCATGGAAAGTCTCTACGGCAAGTTTCCCGACTTCTTCCAGAACGAAGCCGAACTGCGTTCGCTTTGGAGTGCGCCAGACACACGAGCCAAGCTGCTGGAAGGGCTGGCCGAAAAGGGCTTCGGCCTCGACCAGATGACCGAAATGCAACGCATCATCGACGCCGAGAAGAGCGACCTGTTCGACGTGCTGGCGCATGTCGCGTTCGCGCTGACACCCTTGACCCGTGAAGAGCGGGCGACTAGAGCCAAGCTCGAAATCAGCACCCACTTCGACAGCAAGCAACAGGCATTCCTCGCCTTCGTGCTGGCTCAGTATGTCAAAGTCGGAGTGCATGAACTGGATCAGGCGAAGCTCTCGCCGCTGCTGAAACTCAAATACAACGCCCTTGCCGACGCGATGGCCGACCTCGGCCAGCCCGAACAGATCCGAACCGTGTTCGTCGGCTTCCAGAAGTACCTCTATCAGCAGACGGTGTCGTGAGCCTTGGCGAGCTGAAGAGTTCGTGGCGATCGTCGAGCTTTGCTGCATCGAATGGGTTATGAGTGGCTGGTTCCGAGGCCCAAGCACAAGCAGTCAGACCCCATCGCCATGTTGACTTTTCAAAAAAGATTCCCGGTCAGCTTGCCGAGATCGAAGCACAACATCCGGACAAGAATGTGGTGGCCTTCTTCCAAGACGAATGCCGCTTCGGACATCCGCGAGCAGACACGACAAAAACGAGGCGGTGGTGATGTGCGCGGCGAATCGGTCTTTCTCAATGCTGCCACCGGTTCCTCAATTGGAGGCATCGACCAATACGTCGCCGAGGAACCGACGCCCGAATTTCTGGCGATGATAAACGAGGAACACGCTCGACTGCTCGATTCCTTGCCGGACGATACGCTGCGAGACATTGCAGTGAGACGAATGCAAGGTGACTCGACCGAAGACATTGCCGCCGCGTTGAATTTGTCATCGCGTTCTGTCGAACGTAAGCTCAACCTCATCCGTGGCCGCTGGCAGCGCGAGTTTGATCGCCGACAGGAAGAGTCGCAAATGTAGTTTTTGGTAGTGCGATTGTTGGCGTCGTCGCGAGCATCAATCAGCGGCTTTTCTGCAACCACTGCTTTCCGAAAGACCGTCACCTTGACCGATGATTCAATGCCTGAAACAAAGGTGGCCGCTCAGATCGAATCAATCTGTGATAAATTCGACCGTATTTGGGCAGGTGGAAAACAGCCAGAGATCGAAGCCATTCTGACACGTGTTCCCAAAGAGCTGCGCGGACCGTTGATCTGCGAGCTAATCCTCATCGACGTTGAATGGCGGCGTAAGCGCGGGGAAACGCCGGACGTCGAAGAGTACCGTCGGCGATTTCCCGCAGCAGCAAGCCAGATTGCCGAACTGCCGGAGCCGACACGATCGCGGAAGGGAACGAGCGTCAAAGCTTCGCCAGCCGCAGTCAGCGCCGCAGTCTCCGCATCGCCGCCGGGACGCCGTATGCCGAAGACGATTGGCCGATATCAGGTGCTGGGGGAATTAGGCATCGGCGGTTTTGGAGTGGTCTACAAAGCTCACGATCCGCAAATGGATCGCGAGGTTGCTATCAAACTGTTGCGCGATGATCGAGCCAATTCGGAGCAGAATCGTTCGCGGTTCCTGCGAGAAGCGCGTGTCGTCGCCAGCATTTCGCATCCCCATATTTGCCCGATCTACTCGATCCACGAGGCCAAGGAAGCGGTCGTGCTTGTGTTTCCATTTCTGGAAGGGCAGACGTTGGCGGATGTCTTGAAGGCTCGCCACTTCGAGCCGATCGCCGCGACTCAGCTTGTTTACACGCTGGCTCAGGCGCTTGAGTACGCGCATCAAAAGGGGATCGTGCATCGGGATCTCAAGCCAGCCAACATCATGATCGATGCGGCCGACCAACCGGTCATCATGGACTTCGGACTGGCTCGGCGAGCCGAGGCCGGAGACACGCGACTCACGATGCAAGGCGACTTGCTGGGCACGCCGCATTACATGTCGCCCGAGCAAGCTCGGGGCGAAATCAACACCGCCGGAGCAGCGTCGGACATCTACAGCTTGGGAGTGATTCTGTACGAACTGCTGTGCGGACAGCGGCCTTACTCCGGCCCTCTATCGAGCCTGTTGTCGAAGATTCAGAGCGGTCAATTCATCTCGCCGTCTGAGCACCGTCCGGCGATCGACGAGCCATTGAACAATGCCTGTCTGAAGGCGATGGCGTTGTGGCCGCAAGACCGGTTTCAGTCGATGGCCGAGTTCGCCGCATTTCTGGCGGGACAGCTTCCCAGCAACGTCGATGAATCGCTGGCTGCAGCAATCGCGAAGAAGTCGCCGGCCGGGTCGAAGCCACTCAAAGTCGAGCGACCGAAGGCCGTCGATCCTCAAGTGCCGAAAGCCAATGACTCAAGCGCAGTCACCATCATCCTGAAATCGCGACGCGTGTGGCGGGATTGGCGATCGAGTCGAAACGCGGTCATCGGTACGACATGGACGCTGTCATTGTTGACGGCCATCGCGCTGACATGGTGGTTTGCATCTGGCGGTCGGTGGCCCGAGACAGCGGTCTCGAACTCGTCGGTGAAAGTGGCCGCGAATGACAACTCGGGGACCGACGCCGTCAACGCTGTCTCCGTTTCAATGCCCGAGCCGATGCTGCTGGGCACCTGGGACGTCATTGCCAGCGCGGGCGAAGACACGAACAACAACGGCGTGCTGGATGAGGGCGAGGACCTCAATGGCAACGGCATCCTTGAGCAACGCACCCATGAAGTTTGGGGCTTCGATGAAGACGGGAATTGCTGCGTCGCGAAAGACGGACGCATCTACGGCGGCCCGTTGATGGGGTCGGGGTTGCGGATCAACGTCGAAGCTCACGATCACGTCCCCGATGCTGGAACGATTCGCTTGAAGTTCGTGATTACTCCCATTGCCGATCTGCGAGAGCGGGGCGGTCTGAGCATTGACCTTCAGCAGTTTCCCGCAACTTGGCAGATCGCGTTTGGCAGTGACGAGAAGATGGAGATCACGGAGACGATTTTCGTTCCACAACTTCAAGAGCGAACCGTGTTCAATACCGTGATGGTGCCCGTCGAAGAGCGGCTTGCCGATGGAACCGTCCGAACTCGAGTTGTCCGCGAACAACGACCGACTGTCGAACGGACTGCGGTGCTTGTCGAACGGACTTTGGTGCGGAATGCCTATCGCTTTACGACCACTTCCCAACAGCGTGTGCCTCCGGGAAATGTCCGCACGATGGATGCGACATCCGACGCGGATGAAAAAGTGATTCTTCATTGGAATGGCGTCAAACCGATTCGCGCCGACCGGTTGCAGTTGTCGGCGTCTCGTCACGGAACGGCGTCGGTGCGCGAGAGTTTGGACGCTCCCGGTCTGGGTGGAATCGACTTTCTGTTTCGTTCGACCCGCAGCTTTACGGGATTCGATTTCGTGCAAATTCACGCGACCGATGCGGAGCCTCTGGATGGTCAAAAATGGGGATTGATTCGCATCTCTAGCAAGGCGGCAGGGCTCGTCGCTCGCGACCTGTTTCGCGTGATGCCGGCGAGCAATGCGGCATTCGCCAGTTATCCCTTCGTGGTCGTGCCGGAGGGTGCCGCTCCCGTCCCCGGCAGCAACACTGACCCGATCGAAGTCCTCGTGACTTCACCGCTCACACACGGGGAGTTTGTTGGGACAACCGAAGCGCCCGGAGTCGGAACGCTGTTGCTGTTTCGCCCCGAGCGGAATTATCTGGGAGGTGACTCTTGCCGCTACAAACTCAGACGCGGGCAAGAGGAATCTGCCGAGGCCACGATCCGGCTCTTGGTCGTGAATCCCAACGAACGCCCCGTCGAACTTCCCCCGGACGGAGCCGAATGGGCACCGGTGCCGCCTGCCGGTGCCGTCGCACTGGCAAGCCCGGACGGCATCCTGGAGACGAGCAAAGTCGCACTCCAGAAAATCGGACTGGGAATGCACATCCACCATGATACCCATCACAAGTTTCCGGCCGCCGTGAGCCGGGATATCGACGGCAAGCCGCTCTTGAGTTGGCGGGTTCACTTGCTTCCCTTTGTGGGCGCGACGGAACTGCATCAGCAATTTCACTTCAACGAAGCCTGGGACAGTCCCCACAACCAAACATTGATTGCCCAGATGCCGGCGGCCTTCCAGTCGGGCACGGACACGGAGCTGAATCAACAAGGTAAGACGCGCTTCGTCGTACCGCGTGGCAAGGGGACTGTTTTCGAGAACGATGGTGCTGTCGGTGTGACGCCGCCGTTCGACGCGGAGATGCGGCAGATGTTGGATGGCACGAGCAACACGATCATGGTTATCGAGGCTCGCGCGGATGCCGCCGTGATTTGGACGAAGCCCGATGATTTGAAGATCGATTCTGAGGATCCTCTGAAGTCACTGAAGGGTGCTCGCGCCGGTGGATTTCCGGTGCTGCTGGTCGATGGCAGCGTGCTCTTCGTCAGCGATTTGATTGATCGAAAGTTACTCACCAGCTTTTGCACGATGGCTGGTACTGAGCCTGAGTCGTGCCAGCATTTTCGAACCATGTTGAGAAAGTGATGGGAGCGTTTCGGATTTGCAGGAGGGATTAGCAGGCCTGGTGATCGAGTGCGAAGCGAGAGCTTGGCCGCTTTTGCCCTTACCCCGATGGACAACGCCGTTAAGCATTTTGAGTCTGCAGAATACAAGAGTGCGTGCATTTGGCGCATCACGAAATGCACGCACTCGCTGGCGCGTCGGGCTTGTATTGGCAGGTACGTTTTCATCTGCCGTTCGCCTAAGGCACAAGCCCCACTAAAGAGCCTCCTACAAAACTAAAACGCTCCCGAAAGTGATCGCCGCATGACTGTTTCAAAGCGACCCGCAACCGACTGTCGTTTGTGTGGCAAGACCTTGTCTGCGGACGACGTTCAAGACTGTTGTGCCCAGTGCCTGGGCGGGGCGAATGCCGAGTCGGTTTCGTCGGTCAGCAACTCACTTTCGACGTCGAATCTTCGCGCGGCAGACACGACGCCCAGTCAAGCCTCGGAACGCGAAGCATCGACGGCTCGACCCGTCGTCAAAGTTTTTGAGGGTAGCGGAAGTCGTGAGACTTCCTCGGGTCGCGAGAAAAACAGAACTCTCACGAGTTCTGCTACCCCTGAAATCAAAGTCGAGAAATCGCTGGGCAAGCTCGGGCGGTTTCCGCTGCTGAGTGTCGTCGGTGAAGGCGCATCGGGGATTGTCTATCGAGCCATCGACCCGACGTTGCAACGTCCGGTCGCGGTCAAGGCCCCGCGCTTCGTCTCCAGTGATCCCAAGCAGGCCGAACGGTTCCTGCGAGAAGCCCGCGCGGTCGCTCGGTTGCGGCATCCGAATATCGCGATGGTCTATGACTGCGGTTTGGACAAAAACGTCTTCTACATCGCCAGCGAATTCATCGACGGCGAGAACTTCGAGCAGCGTCTGGCCAAATCGTCCCCGAGTGTTCGGCAAAGCGTCGAGTGGGTTCGCGATGCCGCGCGCGGCCTTGAGTACGCTCATCAAAAGGGGATCGTGCATCGCGATGTGAAGCCGGCCAATCTGATGCTCAGCACGGACAATCGCGTCGTGATCACAGACTTCGGCATCGCTCGTCGCATGGAAGAAACATCGACGATGACCGCCGACGGAGCCGTGCTGGGAACTCCCGCTTATATGTCTCCCGAGCAAGCTCGCGGGGACAATGCCGCCGTCAGTTTTCTCAGCGATCAATACAGTCTGGGCGTCGTACTGTTCGAGCTGCTGACCGGACGCCGGCCCTTTGAAGGGGGCGCGTTGCAGGTGCTGTCGGATGTCGTCAACAAGACGCCGCCGCTGCTGACCCGTTTGAAACCCGACACTCCGGCTGATCTCCAAACGATCTGTCAGCGCGCGATGTCGAAGCGAGTGTCGGATCGGTACGCCGCCGTCGGCGACATGGCCGACGACTTAGATCGCTGGCTGCGTGGCCGACCGCTCGAAGCCGCACGATCAATCGGTCAATCGCCGACTCCGGACTTGTGGCTGAAGCCGACGATGATCGCCGGCGTGATCGTTGTGGCGCTGTTTGTGATTGCGTTCGTCATGGCCGGTCGCGGCACGCCGGATGTGGCCTCAACCGAAGACGAAACGCGTCAGAAAGAACAGTCGCAACTCGCTAGCGCGGTTGCTCCGAAGTCGGTGTCGGCTCTGCCTATGAGGCCGCCGACAGCCTTTTCGGCTCGCGTGCCGCCTCTGGAGGCCGCGCCGGAGGAGGCAGCGCCGACGCCAGAGGGGGCCAATGATGCCGTTCTCGGGTTACTCAATGAGATGCTTGTCGCGCGGGGAATCTGGCCGGTGGGGACGAACTCGGTCGGCATGAAATTTCAACTCATCCCGCTCGGTGATTACGGTCGCGGCGCGCAGCCAGCAGAGATCGAACAAGTGCTGCTACCCGCTCAACGACTCCCTCAATGGTGCGAGCCGCATGTCCGCAGCGAGCAACCGCCGCATCACGTGACGATCTCTCGTCCGTTTTATTTGGCGACCACCGAAGTCACGCGCCGTGAGTTTCAACTGTTCGTCGAGGAAACTAAGTACCGACGCGACGCCGAGCGCGGCGGTCGTTCGGGGATGAGCATCGACGAGACGAAACTCAACGAGAACCATCCGATGACCAACGTCAGTTGGAACGACGCATGGGCCTTTTGTGGTTGGCTCAGTCGCAAGGACGGACGGAGTTATCGACTGCCGACCGAGGCCGAATGGGAGTGGGCTTGTCGCGGGCCGGTTGCGGCCATCAACGCCGCTCCGACCGCTGAGTCTCTGCTGCAACAAGTCGATGCGAATGCTTGGACGCAGGCCAATTCCGACGGCCTGCCTCACGATCAAGCACGCAGCACGAAGCATCCCTTCGGCCTGATCAACATGCAGGGCAACGTCTGGGAATGGTGTGCCGACTTCATGCAGCTCAATGACTATGCCGAGGGCGAGTTTCACGATCCGAAGGGCCCCGCTGAGGGCACCGCGCGGCGGTATCGCGGCGGGAGTTGGTGGCAGCCACCGCTGATGTGCCGACCCACTTCGCGATTGGGTGATGACCCCCGATTCTCGTCCGCCGATTTGGGATTCCGCGTCGCGTCCGACGTCAACGACTGGTTGCTCATACCTGATCCGACGATCCAACGTACGCAGCCGCCGCCTGCGTTCTGGCCCGAAATCATCGTCGAGATCACCGAGGATACGCAGCTCGACCCCAATCAGATCTATGGCTCGATCGCCATCACGGCCTCCAACATCACGATCGACGGTCGTGGTGCCTGGATCGTGGGCGACCGCCATCGTCCCTCGAATCTCTTTCACGACGTCGGGATTCTGGCCGAGGGCGTCTCCAACGTGACGCTCAAGAACGTGAATGTCAACGGCTGGGAAACGGGTCTCGTCGTCCGCGATGGCGATGGTTGGACCATCGAGAACTGCAACTTCTCAGACAACTTTCATGATCCCGATTTCGGCTGGGGCGAGAACGGGCGACGCGGCGGAATCGTGCTCGAACGAGTCACGAAATCGACGCTGCGAAAGAACAAAGCCAATCGCGTCTGGGATGCCTGCGTGCTCGTCGAATCGACTGACAACACGCTCGACGACAACAACTTCTCGCACACTTCAAACACCTGCCTGAAGCTGTGGAACGCGTCGCGAAACGTCGTCACTCAGAACGTGTTGAGTCACGGGATTCGCATCAGTCCCGGCGAAGTTCATGCCCGCGATTCGACCAGCGTGCTGATCGAGAGCGGCTCGAATGACAACCGCTTGGTCGGCAACGACTGCACGCACGGCGGTGACGGCATCTTCGTGCGAGTGCTCAACGGCTGGTGCAGCACGGGGAACCTGTTCGAGAGCAACGATTGCTCTTTCGCCAACAACAACGGCATCGAATGCTGGGCTCCGCGCAATGTGTTCGTGAAGAACAAGGCCAATCATTGCAGCTACGGCTTCTGGCTCGGCGGTTCGGACCAGACGCGGCTGATCGGCAACGAAGCGTCGTTCAACGGACTGGCGGACGGCTTTCACAACTCGCCCCATCTGCCCGACAACGGTCATGCGGGCATCGTGTTTATGTTTGGTCCGTCGAGCCACACGGTCGCGCGCGGCA
>JANNDA010000572.1:0-2263 GCA_031387195.1 Planctomyces sp.
TGCATTCGAGGCCGTGAGTCGTCAGCGTGCGTTGATCGTGCTCGCTGGCGTACTGCACGCCCCGATCCGAGTGCGCGATCAAGCCCGCATCAGAACGTTCCGATGACACGGGAAGTTGTCGTGACACCGCCATCTCCAACTCATCGACCGCCAAGCGGCTGTCGATCCGCTCCGACATCGACCAGCCCACCGTCTTGCGATCGCACTTCGTCCCACGCGGGCCTAACGCTTGATGCACACGCACGGCTCCATAGTTCTCACGGCTGATGCGATGCACTTCGCGAACGTCCTTAGTCAACGCGGCACGCCTCGTGGTGGTCGCGCTGGGCGGACGTTTCCGCCAAGAATAAAACCCACTGCGAGACACCGCGCACGGAATCACGATCGGCCACTCGGTCCGATGCTGCTCAATGAATGCGTCTCTCATCGCGACTCCTTCACGAAGAAGGCCGTCGCTTTTTTAAGATCTCGCGTTCCATCCGCAGCCGATCGTTCTCGGCCCGCAAACGACGAACCTCCTCCTCCAACGCCGTCGGCTGAGCCTTGGCCGCAAATGCCTACGAGCCTCCCTCGGCCAATTGATCCCGCCACTTCCGCAACAGGTTCTGGCCAATTTCTAAACGCCGAGCCGCCTCCGCGAAACTCAGCCCCTGACGAGACACCAACGTGACGGCCGCCAGCTTGAACTCCCTCGTAATCACTCGACGCTTCAACATGAACTTTGCTCCTTACGCGTCACAATACGCGCTTAGTTGCGCGCACGCAAAACGTGGGCTAGTCCACCTTGGCCGTCATCCCCCGTCCGGACCTCTTTCGGCCTCGTGACGGGCAAGAGAGCCCATCCTCCGACTACTTCAACCGCACGGACACAGACGAGCCGATCGGCACTTCTGGCCACAGGCGACCTGCAGGACGAATACGGACTGCAATCCACGATTCAGGCGTTTGATCGCGGCGATGGGCTTGCGGCGAAATCGATTCCACACGACCGGTACGTTCTTCTCCGGCAAACTCCAGGCGAGCCGTTTGTCCGACCTTCAAGCGCTTGACCTCGCGTGAGGGGACTTCGACTTCGACAAACGAACGTTCGCGGTCCAGCACCGTCACCAGTGCTTCACCGGCTGAGACAGGATCTGCTACCTGCTTCGCATAGGAACCAACGAGTCCGTGCCCCGGTGCCGTGACTGTCATCGCACCCTTTTGTTGATTGAGCGAACTGAGTTGGTCGGTGGCCTGCGCCAGCTTGGCCTCCGCGACATCAACACCGGCTGCCTTACGAATTTTCTCCGGCAGATCCTTCCGCAATTTTTGCATTTCCTGGATGTGATGATCGCAAATATCAACCTGCGACTTCTTGACCTCGGAAGTATTGCGAGCATCCTCCTGCCGCATGACTGCTCGCACGCGAACTTCTTCGGGAGTCACCAGCGGATCACTCGCTAACGCTCCGAAAATTCGAGCCGGATCGCTCATGGCACTCGGACCGATCGCTAGCATTCGGCCGGAGCTGGCCTCTTTCGCAAAGTTACGCCAGGAAACGTGCTCGAAGGTCGCGGTGTAATGCTCTCGCAGGAATTCGGCCGACTGGATCCGAGCGCGGTGCAGTAAATCGTCCAGTGATTTGAGTTCTAAAGTCATTTGCACGTCGGCCTGCGCGCGGCGTTGTTCGAGCGATGCTTCCAATGATGTGACTTCTCGCGATTTCGCCGCGATCTCGCGGTCGAGCGAATCATCGGCGAGCACCAACAACATTTGATGTGGCTTGACCGAGTCTCCCGTCTTCGCAGAAACACGTTCAACTCGCCCGCCACGAGGAGCATAAACCACGGATTGCTCGGCTCGCAGAAAGCCGGTCAGACTCACTTCACCAGTATGCGCCATCCAACTCACCGCACCCAAACCCGCCAGCAACGCGACCGTCGCCAACGGCAGTAATCGCATGACGGAGATTGTCACTGGCGACGCCTCTTCCGTTGGTTTCAGCGTGCCATCGGTTGCGTGTACCAACTCGTCATCTGCCAGGAGCGTCACTGAAGCCATCGCAAAAAACCTCCCTGGCAAAACCTTTGGGCCGTGAGTCACCTTGTGCGACAACCTTCCGCCGTTGGAAAAATCGGAGCGGAATCTGCCTGAGAAGAAATCGGAGTTTCGGCAACTCCGGATTCACCGGAACTCAGCCTCGCGACACATGCTGCGGTGAGCTTAGGGCGCAGAGCTTGGCCGAGCGGACTTCCCGGCAAAGTTTCGCAGGCCGGTTATGAGG
>JANNDA010000063.1:0-1608 GCA_031387195.1 Planctomyces sp.
GTCGGGCGATATCGTCGTCGTCGATCGCAACTGCCATAAGTCGATTTTGCATTCGATCATCATGACCGGAGCAGTGCCGGTGTTTCTGACGCCGACCCGCAATCATCTGGGGATCATCGGGCCGATTCCGTTGTCTGAATTCACACCGGAAAACATTCAGAAAAAGATCGAAGCGAACCCGTTTGCTCGGGCGGCGCAGGCGAAGCATCCCGATCGGATTCCGCGCATCCTGACCATCACACAGAGCACTTATGACGGGATCATCTACAACGTCGAAACGCTGCGCGAGATGCTCGACGGCAAGATCGGCACGCTGCATTTCGACGAAGCGTGGTTGCCTCACGCCACGTTTCACAGCTTTTACAAGAACATGCACGCGATCGGCAAAGACCGTCCAAGGTCCAAAGAGACGATGATCTTCGCGACGCACTCGACGCATAAATTGCTGGCCGGCATTTCGCAGGCGTCGCAAATTTTGGTGCGCGAGTCGCAGACGCAAAAGCTCGACAAGCATATTTTCAACGAGGCGTATTTGATGCACACCTCGACATCGCCGCAGTACGCGATCATCGCGTCTTGCGACGTTGCCGCGGCGATGATGGAGCCTCCGGGCGGCACCGCGCTGGTTGAAGAGTCGATCGCCGAGGCGTTGAACTTTCGCCGAGCGATGCGCAAGGTCGAAGAAGAATGGGGCACCGGCTGGTGGTTCAAAGTTTGGGGACCGGAACATCTCGCCGAAGACGGTATCGGCCAGCAAGACGACTGGATTCTCAAGGCCGACGACGAATGGCACGGCTTCGGTAATCTTGCCCCCGGCTTCAATATGCTCGACCCGATCAAGGCCACGTTGATCACGCCGGGTCTGCACGTTTCTGGCAAGTTCGCGGAGTCCGGCATCCCCGCGTCGATCGTGACGCGATATCTCGTCGAACACGGCGTCATCGTTGAGAAGACCGGACTGTATTCGTTCTTCATCATGTTCACGATCGGCATTACCAAAGGCCGCTGGAACACGCTGCTCAGCGCGTTGCAGCAGTTCAAAGATGACTACGACAAGAACCAACCGATGTGGCGCATCCTGCCGGAGTTCTGCCAGCAGTTCCCACGCTACGAGGGGATCGGTTTGAAGGATCTCTGTCAGCAGATCCACGACACGTACAAGCAGAGCGATGTCGCTCGCCTGACCACCGAGATGTACCTCTCGGTCATGCAACCGGCGATGAAACCGTCCGACGCATTCGCCAAGATGGCTCACCGCGAAATCGATCGTGTGGAGATCGATCAGCTCGAAGGCCGTGCGACAGCCGTGCTCCTGACGCCGTATCCGCCGGGCATCCCGTTGCTCATCCCCGGCGAGCAGTTCAACAAGACGATCGTCGAATACCTCAAATTTGCCCGCATGTTCAACGAACGTTTCCCCGGCTTCGACACGGACATTCACGGACTCGTGGAAGAGACCGTCGATGGAACGCGACGCTATTACGTTGACTGCGTGCAATCGACCGAGACGAACGGCGATCGCTAACTGTAGCCCGCTCTCGCCGAGAGCGGATTTTTCGAGAGCGGTTTGTCCGGCGAGCTGCGCTCGCCTTGTCCGCTCTCGGCGAG
>JANNDA010000617.1:0-22569 GCA_031387195.1 Planctomyces sp.
GACCGCGTCGCAAATCATGCACGACCGACTCCAACGGCATCACCGGGGAAGGAACCTCGCGCCACTCACCACCGAGCACTTCCGCTGACTCGCGTTGCACCGCTTCACGGAGCAGTTTTGCGATTTCCGGTTTATCCGCAGCCAGTTGCTCGGCATCACTGGCTGTCATCAAAAAGCTGATCGGCTTCGAGTCGGTCAACAGCCGTGGCAAGTTTTCATCCGCCGTCTTCGGAACCAACAAACACAAATCGAGCAGGTACGAATCGACGGGATAAAACCGCTCGCGAGCTTCATGCAGTGCCTCAAAACAGGACGCGAGCCGCAGCTTCACGTCATCGAACCGCCCATCAATCAACGCTTCCGCCGCCGCGACTGCCTCGCGCCGCAATCGCATTTCGTCGATCTCGCCGAAGTAGTGCATCTGCCGCGACAACAGCTCGATCATCAGATGCGCTGTGCCCAACGCGATGAAATCGGCGACCAATTCTTGGTCGAGCTGTTCGGGAGTCGTTGCGGGCTGATTGGCATTCTCGCCAGACGGGGTCTCGCCTACGTATGGCGTCGTTCCGGTCGGCGCTTCGGCAGACGGCGTCCAATTTCGAGAAGCCGCAAGAACCGCCTCCAGAAGATCGTCTCGCTTATGGACGCCAGAAACGACGATCGAACCAGCTTCCCGTTGCTGCGAAATCCAATCGCCGGGCAATCGGTCTTCGCACGTCGTCGGCACAATGATCAGGCGACCGGCGATCGGTTCCGGCGGACAATCGGCTCGATGCCGCCCCGGCAACGACCGAGTTTGGGCGAGCAACCACGGATGCCACGCAACCGCGAAGGCATTGAGCAGTCCTTCGGCCGGTTTTTCGCCGAGATCCGTCGGAAAATCTTCCAGGCTGTGGCTGGGAATGAGGATGACAACGTCGTTGATCATTGGTGGTTACGGCATCATTCTGGGACAAACTCGAAGGGGTCAAACGCCTAATTGATGACGTATGTTATACGGTGCCAACAGACAGGCGGGAGCGTTCGGTTCAAGAAAGTTGCCCGTGAGAAAGTTACCCAATCGAACTTTTCAGATTTTTTGGGAACCGCCTCGCAAGGTGAGGTGTCTGACGGCTATTCGCGGAACATCAATCAGCATAAGGTTCTTGGTTGACGGTTCGGAAAACGCTCTGATAGCCTGCCCCGACTCGTTGTTGACCTGACAGACTCTTTTTCGTGGACCGTTTCCCGGCGCGAAAGCCGAATTCATTTCTGAACTTTGTGGCAGGACGCTGACTTCACTTCGCGTGAATTTGCACTTCAAGACAGGGTAACTTGGTATGGCGGACACTCAAGCCGTTTGGGGTATTGATATCGGTCAAGCAGGGTTGAAGGCGATTCGGCTGCGATATGCCGAGGCCGCCGATCAGGTGATTGCGGTCGCCTTTGATTACATCCCTCATGCGAAGATTCTTAGCCAGCCGGACGCAGTTCCGGATGAACTCATTCAGACTGCGCTGAGCACATTTCTGTCCCGCAATCAGATCAAAGGGGACTTGATCGCGATCAGCGTTCCCGGCCAGTCAGCGTTGACCCGATTCATTCAGTTACCACCCGTCGAATCGAGCAAGGTTGACGAGATTGTCCGGTACGAAGCGAAACAACAAATTCCATTCGCGCTCGAAGACGTGATTTGGGATTATCAAACGCTCGGCGGCGGTATCGAAGAGAGCGGCTACATGCTGGGTGCCGAAGTCGGCCTGTTCGCGATGAAGAAGGAAGGCATTCACTCCGCTTTGAAGCCGTTCCTTGAGAACAAAATGGAAATCGAGTTGGTGCAGTTGGCACCGCTCGCGCTGCACAACTTTTTGTGCTTCGATCAGATTGGCATTCGTCCCGGTCAAATTCTCGATGGCGATCCAGACCATATGATTGTGCTCGACATGGGGACCGACAACACGACGTTGTTGGTGACCAACGGCAACAAGATCTGGGTCCGTAACGTTCCGATCGGCGGCAACCACTTCACGCGAGCACTCACCAAAGAGATGAAGCTCACGTTTGCGAAGGCCGAACATCTCAAGTGCAACGCCACCAAAGCACCAGATCCGCGAGCGGTGTTTCAAGCACTGCGGCCTGTGTTCAACGATTACGTCGCCGAAATTCAGCGGTCGATCGGATACTTCTCCAGCGTCAATCGCGATTCCAAAATCACGAAGATCGTTGGGGCGGGTAATGGCTTCAAGCTGGCTGGGTTGCAAAAATTCTTGCAGCAAAACCTGCAATATGAGGTTGAGCGCGTTGATAACTTGCAAGCCTTGGTTGGTGACGCTGTCCTGAATGCGCCGCTGTTCCAAGAGAACGTGTTGAGTTTTGTCGTGCCCTACGGACTTGCGCTGCAAGCACTGAAGCTCACTCGCATCCACACAACGTTGCTCCCCTCTGATATCGCGATCGCTCGTAAGATTCGCCGAAAAAAACCTTGGGCAGTCGCCACCGCCGCGACGTTGCTCTTTGGCTTGGCGTTATCGACGGCTGGGTACAGCAATGTGGCCAATTCAGTCAGTATTAAGCGGTTTGATGATGCCGAGAAGAAAGTTAAGGCGCTCAAAGAACTTGAAGACGGCCATAAAAGGAACTTCGAGACGGAGAAAACCAAGAACACAAAGCTCAAGGAAGACGGGGTCAAGCTGGTCACGAATCTCGACACCCGCGAAATGTGGTTGGAAGTCTATCGGGCAGTCAGCGAGTGCCTGCCGCGGGACGTCGGAGATCAACAAGACAGTGAAGACATCACTCTGAAAAACCGGCTGAACATCAAAAGTATCTCTGCCAAGAAGTACGCGGACGTATCGAAGTGGTTCGACGAGGTTAAAGCGAAACAGCAAGTCTTCGACACGATGATCAAGTCTGATCGCGAGAGTGGTCCCAAAGGTATGGGCTATGTCTTCACGCTCGTCGCGGAGCATTATCGTAATGGAGAAACTGACGAGACGCAGGGTGTTGGTTTCGCGCAAGCAACGCTTTTGCAGAATCTTAATAAGTTTGAATTCGCTCAGCCGGGAACGCCGCAGCCGATTCCCATCCGCAAGATCGGACTATCACATGCATGTATTACTACATACAAGAAGCAAGGAAATATTGAGTATTATCCGCGTGGTAAGAAGACGACATCCGGTACGGCGAAGACTGGCGGTAGCAAATTTGGTGCTGGTCGCTCCCCGATGGGAAGCCCAATGCCGGTCGGGAAAAATTCGGACGGATCAAAGAAAGACGGCGAACTGCCGGACAAGAAGATTATTTCGCGGCTCGATTTCACAGTGCAATTTTGTTGGATTCCTACCGCGAGTGATAAACGATTAGGTGTCGATCCTTTGAAAGCAGTGGGAACTACCGACGGAATAGCTCCCTCAAATCTGAACGCTGCTGGTGCCGCACCACAGGCTGCTACGCCCGCTCCGGGAGCAACCGCAGCGCCGAACCCACAAGCACCATCCAAGTAGTATCAATCACATTGCCTACTGACGTGGCAGAGACTTTTAATAACTAACTGAGTGATAGATTGGCGGAGGTTGCCATGGATAAGTTGAAGCCCGTGCTCGCTCATAAGTTTTGGATCTTTTTCGGGATCGTGTTGATCCTGCCGCTGGTCGGCTATTTCATGACCAAAGGTGGATTAGCGAAGGAGATCGAAGACCGACGAACAAGTCTCAACACGACCTTCACCGGCATTCCCGCCGGAGTCGATTCCGCGAACGATCAGTGGATTGCTCAAGGGAAACTCGCCAACGAAAAACTGGAGTTACATAACCGACAGGCCAACAAGGCGCTTTGGGACGTGCAATACGCGAAGATGCGCTGGCCGAAAGATGTGGCCCCCATCATGAGAGGTGCGGAGTACTTCAAGCCTGTGCCACCCGAAAAAGGGGGATCTAAGGCGGCCGACAAGTACCAAGATGCGTATCCGGAAGAGCTGCGACGGTTGTGGGAAATTGTCGATCCTCTCGATGACGGCCAGAACCAACGCGACTCGAATAAGCGTCGGAAAATCTCTTTCGCAATGGCGAGCTTGCAACAGGTGAATTACGCCAAGTGGGTCGATCTGCCTCCGACGTTTGAGGAAATCTGGCCCTGCCAAGAAGACATTTGGCTGCAAACCGAGTTGTTGAACGCCGTTGCCAGAGTCAACGCGAACGCACAGTCGATTACTGATGCCTACATCAAACAACTCGGAAAAATCACGTTGTTTGGTGGCACAACCCAAAAAGATCCCGGCGCGGGCAGTAGTGCCGTTGGTGGGATGTCGTCATCAGGAGGAAATGAAGGCTTCGGTGGCGCAATGAGCAACCCGATGGGGGGCATGGGCGGCCGTCAGGCAGATGCCAAACTCACCTCAGACATTGCCCTGGCTGAAGAATTCATTGCGGAAATTGAAGCCAGCGGAGGTCTGGGAGCAAATGCGGGTGGCATGGCGACATTCGGTTCCTCAGTGCTTGGGGAATCGTCCGGGAGCAGCAGCAGTACTCCGGGTGGCGGTGCTCCGACTGCGAAATCGACAGTCAAACGATATCTCGATGATGACGAGACCCAGAAATTCAAACGCCGTGGTTTTTACATTAAGTTGGTCATGGACCATCGCAAGATCCCGGAGTTTCTGGCTGAATTGATGAACTCACCGTTCCCCGTGGAAATTGTTCGCGTTCACCAAGTTTGGTTCTCGGACAACAACGCAAACAGCCCGCTGGGTGGCTCATCGATGGCAACTTTTTCGTCGTCGGGTGGATCGAGTTCAAGCTCAAGCTCTGGGTCGAGCAATCCTCTTGGATTTGCTGCTGCAGAAACCGACGAGACAAGCACCGCTGCCGGTCTAGGGGCATCAGGCTCATCGGGACCACGCTCTGGAGCTTTAGGGGCTGCTGGCCAGACACCATCGGCTGATCCCAATCTGGCTTCGGTCTCCATTCTCGGAATTTGGACGCTGTATCGTCCGAATGCGGAAGCGCCGGTGGTTGAGACGCCGAGCAGTCCAGCAGGAACTCCGTCTGATCTCGCTGGTGCCGCAGCCGTCAATGGTTCCACTGAAACACCGAGGAGTGAAGCCGCACCAACATCAGAATCGACGACCGAAGAGCCGACTGCGGATACTGCTCCGGTCAAGCCCGATGAAAATGGAGCCCCGAAGGAATCCGAAGAGGCTCCGAAATCAGACAAAGGCAGCGATGACAAGCCATCGACCGAGCCGTCTGAGAAATCAGCGGTCGATCCAAAACCAGAGTGAGTCTTGCCGCAACAATTGCGTCCGTGAAAGTCGTTTGAACGAACTTGGTATTTTCCCATCGGGTGATCGCATCCGTTTCTCCGTGAGGAGTCCTGTCATGAAAAATTTCACTGCCAAACTCAAGAGTCTGAATTACAAGCAGCTCGTGATCGATCATGGTGAAAAGGGGCTACTTGGCTTTTTTGGCCTGATGGTGTTGGTGTTTCTGGGCGGGACGAGTTGGAGTCGGTACGACAAACAGCCTGAAGATTTCGTGGACAAAGTCGTCAAAGGGGACGCGGCGATCAAGGCTTCTGCTTGGACTGATGAACGCAAGAAAGAATTTCAGGCGTCACGAGACATCATGGAAGAAGTGCAAAAACTTCAATCGCCATTGGAGGCATCGCGGTATGAGTTTTCGACGCATTTCTTCTGGCCCATGTATCCGCAAACAAAGCCCGGTGCTGACCCGAAGCTGCTGGCGGTTCTCGAATTGATCGCACATACGGGCAAGTTCATCATGATTGAACTGCCTATCGAGCAACCGCAAAACTTAGTTGCGGGAGCGCTTGATAAGGCCGAATTGGTTGATGGAAAAAAGGTCGAGACCGACGACGACAATGCTCCGCGACGCAACGGCAATGACGATACCGCACCGCGTGCTGGAGCGGGTGCCCCTGCCAGTGCCGGAGCCGCACCGCGCAACCTTGCCGGTGGTTCGGGTGCGGATGCTGAAATGCAAATGCAATTGCAAATGAGAGGTCAATCGTCCGGCGGCATGGGAAGTGGGTCAGGGAGCGGTCAACCAATGGCCAATGCGCGCGGTGTCCGTTTCGTTGCGGTTCGCGGCGTCTTCCCGCTGCGGGATCAGGTGGAAGAATTCGCGAAAGCCATTCAATTGGAGACGACTCAAGCCTCCGAACTGGTTGAATTTCTAGACTTTGAATTACAGCGGCAAGTGGCGATTCCGAACAAAGCCGATCCGTGGTCCGGCAAGTGGGAGCCGGTCGATATGCAAGCAGCGCTGGATGTGATTGATCGAGTTGATTTCGATACGGAGTTGGTTGATACGGGTTGGACGGATGCCGTTTTCACGATGCCCTTACCGCGTCGCGTCGCCGGGTTCTGGAATAACTATGCCTCTCACCCCAAGATCAAAGATTTGAGCAAAGATTTGGCGGAAGCTCAGGCACAGTTGAACCAAAAGATGGTTGAAGCGATGGAGGCGAAAAGGCTGGAAGGCCCCAAGGCCAAAGGAGGATTCTCCAGCAAGGTGAACGATGTTCGCGGTATGCGGACGCAAATGAATAGTTCGTCGATGGGAGGAGGTGCCGCCGGGGGATCTTCAATGTCGTCAATGATGAATCAAGTCAGCGAAGAGTCGAAGTCTGGCCAACTATCGCCGTTCACGAACGGAATGAATTTGGGCGGGAGTTCCAGCGGTAGTTTTTCCAACGCGGTCACGACGATGGGAAATCAAATGAAGTCGGATGCCCGCCTGAGCAAGTATTTGCTCTTTCGGTATTTGGATTTCACCGTGACGCCGGGCAATGAGTACCGCTATCGAGTTCGGTTGGTGTTGAGGAATCCAAACTTCAAACGGCCTGTGGAAGACTTGGTGGATGCCTCAGTGGCCGAAGGTGAAGTTCGGATGACTCCCTGGAGCGAGCCGACATCTCCCTCGAAGATTCCTGAAGAGCAGAAGGTTTTCTTAACGAAAGTTGATCGCGGTCGCCCGGAAGCCGGTGTTGCTCCGACCGCGACATTGGATGTTTTCCAGTGGTTCACGGACGCTGGAACGAACATCTCGGTGAAGCTGGAAAAACTGCAGCTTGGCCAGTTCGTGGGTGGTCGCACGAAGACCGAGGTTTTGCGACCTGAAGCCTCTTTGAAGGAAGAGGACATTCCGGTCTTCACGGGTAGCATCTTGGCCGACATCGCTCCGGCCCCAATTCCGGAATTGGATGCCACCGAGCACGCGGATTTGAAGGTCGATGCGAAGCGGCTCAAACAAATTGGAACAGTGGATAAGGTGCTGCTCGTAGATCGGTTCGGCCAATTGGTCGCGCTCGATCCGAAGGTCTCGGAGGACGATCAAAAAGGCTCGCGTAAATTGGTCGATGACGAACGCAAGCCGTGGCAGCATCTCAAAGCCCAAGCCAATGCCTTGGCTGCGGGTCGCTCCAGCGACCTCGATCGTTTGACGGGTGGAGGCTCGTCGTCAGCAGGGGGAAGTAGCGGCGACATGATGATGCAAATGATGGGTGGCATGGGAGGAGCCCAAAGTCCGCTCAAGAAGACTGCCGGGGGCAAGGCATCAAAGAAGAAGCCGAAGGGCGGTGGATCAAGTAGCGGCGGCAGCAGTAGTGGTAGTAGTAGTTCTCAGCCCGATTAGGCCTCGCCATGAAAATCTGTGTGCAAGTTTTTTAGCGTGCCTCCGATTGAGCACGAAATCGTACTCCGCGAAAAAGATTGTCCTGCGGAGTGGTACTCCAGCGAGGCTCACGGATGAGAGACGCGGCTCGGTATCTTGGGATTGATCCAGGACTGAATAAGACGGGTTACGCTTTGCTGGAGCGTTCGGCGCGAGGTCCGGTGTTGTGCGAGGGGGGGCTGATTCGCTCCACGCGTGGCGGGTCGCTGGCTGATCGGGTTTATGAAATTACGACGGGACTTCGTGAGGTGCTGGAGGAGTTCCACCCAACGGTGATGGCGATTGAGCAGGTCTTCTCGCTCGTACGGAACCCGAAATCTGCGTTGTTGATGGCTCATGCTCGCGGAGCCATTTTGGCGACTGCTGTTGGCTTCGGAGTGCCGGTCGTGCATTACACGCCAACCCAGGTCAAGCGGTTGTTGACCGGCAGCGGTAAGGCGTCCAAAGAGCAAATCCAACATGCGATCAAGACTGAGCTGCGTTTAGATCACTTGCTCGAACCTCACGACGTTTCTGATGCTTTCGCGGTCGCGCTGTGCCACTATTACAGCTCGCGAATTGTCGCTGGAGTGGTGTGCGATCCGTGAGTTGATATCCTGCCGCCACAAACGTTTTTTGTGGTTCTATTTGCGGGTCAACTCCATGCCGACACATCGCTTAATTCTGTTGATCGCCGCCGTGCTGACCTCTGGTTCGATTTTGTTTTCGTCAATCGTCACGTCACCGCGAGTGACTGTCGTCAGCGGTCAGGGAGCCATTTCTCCTGATGCGTTGGTGTCGTCCGGCAAGATCGACTCAACTGCCGATCAAGCGGACATGGCCTCGCTCATCATTCAGGAGCCCGCTGCGACTCCCGCTGGTATGGTTTGGATACCGGGTGGTCGATACCAGATGGGAAGCAAAGACGGCAAGGCTGATGAGGAACCGATCCATGCCGTTGAACTCGACGGATTCTGGATGGACTCGATCGAAGTCACTAACGCCGAGTTCGCTCGCTTCGTGGAGGCGACGGGCTATGTCACCGTGGCTGAGCGGCAACCAAAGCGAGAAGACTTTGTCGGTTTGGTTCCGGATGTGAGCGTGATCAAAGAAGAGGATTTGGTTCCCAGTTCAATCTGTTTCAATCCCAACTTTGATCGGGCCACGCTGCGAAAAGATTATCCCAACTGGCCGTATCAAGTTTGGATGCTGAAGCATGGGGCGAGCTGGCGGCATCCCAACGGGCCGGATTCGTCGATTGAAAAACAGCCCAATCATCCCGTTGTTCATGTCGCCTGGACGGATGCCGTGGCCTATTGCGAATGGGCCGCCAAGAGACTGCCGACGGAAGCTGAGTGGGAGTATGCCTCGCGCGGCGGAATGTCGCAGCAGGAGTATCCGTGGGGGCATCGCTTACAGAAGGATGGCAACTGGTTGCTCAACGTTTGGCAGGGAAAGTTTCCTGAAGCACATGAGGTTTCGGACGGGTTTGAGTTCACCGCTCCGGTCAAAGCCTATCCGGCAAATCAGTACGGTTTATACGACATGGCGGGCAACGTCTGGGAGTGGTGTGCTGACTGGTATCAACCGACCTATTACACCGAGAGCCCACGACGAAATCCGCTGGGGCCCGATGACAGCTTCGATCCGAACGAGCCTGAGATCCCCAAGCGAGTCCAGCGCGGCGGATCGTTCATGTGCAGCCCGGACTATTGCCTTGGCTATCGCTGTGCGACACGGATGAAAGGGGAGCCAACGTCTGGAACGTTTCATTGCGGCTTCCGTTGTGCATTATCTGCTGCTGATTACGAAGCGTTCGCCAAACGGAATTCCAACCCATCGAAGACGGATCGCTGATCGTGGCTTGGTCCATTTCGTTTGAATGATGATGTTCCTCTTTTCGCTTGGTGGTCACGCAACCTATGTCTGCTGCCGGTTCCAACTCTGAGGCTCTTGATCTGGCTCGCGCCGACATCGGCATCGTCTGTGCGTTGCCCATCGAGATGGGGGCGTTTCTGGACCGCTGCGAGAAGGTGAAGAAATACACCGGCGGCGAGTTCGTGTTCCGCGGCGGATTCTATGACGGAATTCGCATCGCTATTGTCGAAGCGGGAATGGGTTTCTCGCGGGCTCGGCGAGCCACACAGGCTTTGCTCGACGGCCATTCTCCGCGATGGCTGCTGTCGTGTGGGTTTTCCGGTGCGCTGCGGGCCGACATCCCGGTCGGTTCAATCATCGTGGGTGATTCGATTGCTGATCAACACGGCCAGTGCTTGCAGATTGACTTGCACATGCCAGCCGATCCGGCCAAAAAACTGTTTGTGGGCCGGCTACTGACGTCCGATGAGATGGTGCGGACGGTCGAACAGAAACGACAACTGGGTGAGCAGTATTCCGCGTTGGCGGTTGATCTCGAAAGTTTGGCTATCGCGCAAGTGGCCCGCGAAGGGAAGACTCGCTTTCTGGCCATTCGAGTGATCAGCGACGATCTGTCGGCCGACTTACCGCCGGAAGTGATGAGCGTTGTGGGAGCAACCGGCAGTGTCCGGTTTGGCGCGGCATTGGGTGCGATTTGGAAACGTCCCGCTGCGGTCAAAGATCTGTGGCGTTTGCGCGAGCAAGCTCAGTCTGCGTCGGCACAGTTAGCGTCATTCTTAGACGGAGTCGTTTTGCAACTTCACGCCTCGACGACCAGCGAACAACGTCCGTCGCAATAGGTGCCAGGCGAGCAACCCGCTGGCACTCCCGCTGATGTCGGCGATCCAGTCGAGCAAATCGCAATGACGGTTGATAGCCGGTAATTGCTGAGTCAGTTCATCCACAGCGCCCATTAACGCCGTGGCAATCCAGACTGCGAGCATCCGTTTCCAGCAGACTCGCATTTTGCTCGATCTCCAAGTGACCCACAAAAACGCGAGTCCAAAGTACGCGCAGAAATGGAGCCATTTGTCGTTCCCTTCCATCGGGAAGAACTCTTCGGGATTTGGCAGATGAGTCCCGATTAACAGTGCGATCGCGTAACCAGCGAGAATAACTCCGCTCCAAAGTTGGACGCGGATTAAGTGAGTTCGCCGTCTTGGCGTTGTCTCGATGGTTTTGTCGCGGTCATCGTGCATCTGGAATCTGTTCAAGCTGGTTGCGAAAAAGAAGAGGGGAGGAGGCAGGAGACCACGTTGAGTTTCGCCTCCGCATCCTCCGCCCCTGATTCGTTCGCCACTCCGAAGTGGCAGCGACTACTGACCCGCGCGCGCAGCTCCGATCAAGCCGAGCAGGCGAAGCACGCCTTCTTGAATCTCGATCCGCATGGAGGCTCCGTTGGGTTGAGAGGCAACTTCGAGAGCGACCTCGTCATGCCCGTTTTCCAAAGCCGCTTTGCCCAACTCCATGATTTGAGGGCCAGCATCTTCTGCCAACGGGAGGAGTTTCGAGAGTCCGATGCGTAACGAAATCGGAGTGCGTTTGGTTCCGGCTGTCGTCGGCTTGCTATCCAGCGAACTTATTGCGGCGGCCAATGAATCGTCTCCGAAGGTCAGGACGACCGCGTCTTCTGCGAACGTGAGGTGAGCGGGTCCATTGCCAAGGTGCTTCTCACGATCAGCATCCGGAGGAAGCGTAATCGCGTGAACGCGAGCCCCTTTCACCTCCGAAACTCCCAATTTGACGGGACTGTTTTTGGCATCTTTGCGGATCACGTCTTCAAAGAGTTTTCCCAACTCTTTCCCCTTAACGACCTTCATTGCCGCGAGCACTTGCATCTTGCCAGAAGCAGTGCTGTTGACGATCACGGTTTGATCCAACCGACCTCGTTCAATGGACTGCCGCATCATGCTCATGGCTCGCGCAAGGACTTCGAGAGCCCCCTTGCGGTCGGCGTCTTTTAAGTTGGTGTCCGAGTTCGCGGCTGCGATTCCTCCCTTTTCGCCTTCGTCCACCATCAGCTTGAAGATGTCCTGAGCGTCTTTGCTCAGCGGCGTGGAGATCACAAGGCTGCCGATCGTTTGTTTGGAGGTGAGTGCCGCAAACGGGCTTTCGGTCTTCGCGTAGTTGGC
The DNA here is from genome assembly GCA_031387195.1 of Planctomyces sp. Classification (GTDB taxonomy): domain Bacteria; phylum Planctomycetota; class Planctomycetia; order Planctomycetales; family Planctomycetaceae; genus SXKJ01. The sequence continues at coordinate 11,699 of JANNDA010000617.1, forward strand.
ACAGGCTTGAGCCAGAGTTGTGCCTGACTTCGCCGTGAAGCCGAGATCCAGCGTAACCGCCTTTGCTTTCGCGTCGATGTTGAATGCCAAACTCAATCGGTCGCCGTCCAATAGTAGGCGGCGAAACGCCGACAATCCGATGGCCCGCCCCATCTCCTCGCCACGTCGCTCGGCATCGCTTGCGCTGATGTTGTTGCTGGCAGCAGCGGCTGCTCCGGCTTCTGCCTGAATGAGGAATTGTTCTTTCACCGCCTCGCCAATTTTGGTGAGGTCGAGCTCGATCGCGATGTCAGCAGACGACTTCACCAGCTTGTCGAGGTCCGGCGTTTCTTTGAGCGCATCCGGAGACTGCGCCAACAAGAAATGTTTTGCACCATGTTTGGCAAAAATCGGAACCGGGCTGTTGGGTGCTTGATATTGCGTGATCCCATTCTCCATCGTGGGATTAGGGAACAACGCGGCCAACGTTTCCGCAAAGGATTTTTGACTCACGACCGGCACAAAGACGACGAAGTCTTTCGGCTGACCATCCTCAGACATCGTCAGATACCCGCCGATCGGCTTTGTGGCGTCGAGCCCTTTCAAGCCCTTGCCGCCAGTCAATTGTGCAACCGCACCTGGAATCGCGATTCCGAGCAACGGTTGCTGAACCACGTTCCCCAAGTACTGCGAATCCACAAGGAGTTCATTGAAACTCTTCACCGAAATGACAACCGCCGGCTCCGCTGCGACCAGGGGCAGAGCTGCCAGCAGCCACGCGGCCAATCCACCGAACACCGCTGTTCTGAATTTTTGCCACAACGTCGCCATGATTTGGTTTTCTCCGTGTTCCGCGTGCGAAATGAATGATTTCGAAACGATTCTGATCCGGCCAATCAGCTCACCGACGACCGCTGCGGCGAGCGGTCTTGGTCCTTTGCAACTGTGAACGGAGTCTAAAGCCGGGACGGCAACGCCTGCCACCGAAGCGGGGTGAGGTGTGTGCCCGCAGTTATTATCCAGCCATTCGTGCGGTGGCCTGAGATTTTTGGAGATTGCTCCGAACGTCGCGAGTGATTGAGGGGTTATGGTCCACTTGCGAAATGGTGGCCACTGGAGCCGGATTTTTGCGAGTGCCCGCACACTTTCTTGTCTCTGGTGGCGGCTGTAGCATGGCTGACTCTCTCGGTCGCTCATCACCTAGGGCATCCACATTGCCGTCTGGCAACAGGTCTTGGTGCGGCGGCATTCACCGTCACGAATCGCGTTCACTAAAGAGGTCATAGCGATGATTGGGTCTTCCGACCGCTCCAAGCGGTTCGCGTGGGTGGTTTTGTTATTGGCACTGATGGCAGGCTCGGTGGAGGCGCTGTGGCTGACCACACCGGCGGCGATGGCTCAAGAAGATGCCGCCGAAGTTGAGGAGCCCGCTGAGGAAAAGCCGGCGGCCAAGAAGGGCAAGAAGAAAGACGATGCGAAAGCGGCCGAATCCGGCGAGCACGAGCAAGATCACTTCATCATCTGGGTCATCAAGACCTCCGGATCGATCGGTGTGATCATCTTCGGGTTGTCCTGCTATTTCATCGCGACCGCCAGCAAGCTGTTTCTGGAACTCCGTCCGGAGGTGGCCATGCCCCCGGATTTGATGGATGACATCAAACAAAAGATGGAGAAGAAGGACTACAAGGGGGTCTATCAATCGATCAAGGAAAAAGAGTGCCTCTTCACGAAGCTGGCCTCCGCCGGTTTGGGTGAACTCTCGGCAGGGCTCGCGGAGTCGCGAGATGCGATGGAACGTGTCGGTGACGTGCAGAGCACTGAATTGGAAAAGAAGATCAGCATGCTGGCCGTGCTCGGCACTTTGGGCCCGATGATCGGACTGCTGGGAACGTTGAAGGGCATGATCGCGAGCTTCAGTCAGATCGCCCGGTCAGATGCGGGGTTGAAAGCCAGCGAAGTGGCCGAAGGTATTTCGGAAGCGTTGCTGCTGACGTTTGAAGGTGTCGCACTGTCAGTGCCCGCAATTTACTTCTTCGCGATCTTCAAGAATCGTGTTTCCTCGATTCTCGCCAACACGATGTTTGCCGCGGACGAGTTCGTGAAGAAGTTGGCTCAGGCGGCGAAGGCTGCGGCGAGTGCTCCAAAACAAGCGGCGGCGGCCGCCGTTCCTGCTGCTCCTCCGGCCGCACCGAAAGCGTAATTCGGCGGCTGGGTTTTCACATACTTTCCATTCTCTGGCAGATCGAATCCTGCCTTCGATGAGGTGAGCCATGTCTGGCTCGATGAGTTCCGAAGCGAGTGCTGAACCGAATCTGACCCCGATGTTGGATCTGGTCTTCCAGTTGATCACCTTTTTTATGCTGGTGACTAACTTCAAAGCCGCTTCGTTGGATCTGAACTTGAAGCTGCCTGTCGTCGGCTCCGCTCGTCCACTCGAAACGGAGGGTGAAGACTTGCTGATCCTCAACATCGATAGTGTGGGGAGTTTGAATGTTTACGGCGTCACGCAGAACGTCGAACGCTACATCAAGGCCGAAGCCAAAGTGAGCCGTTCCGCCGCGAAACGCTTGAATCCGAATTTCAAACCGGACGATGACCTGCCGACCACGATCGTGGTTCGAGCTGACCAGCAGACGCCTTTCAATTTGCTCAACGTGGTCATCAAGACCTGCCAAGACAATGGCTTTCGTAAGTTCGCGCTCAAGGCCATGAATAAAGAGGGCGGATAGTTTTGACGCAGAACGTCAGAGGCTTTGGTCTGGTGATTGAAGCGTGTTTATGAATTTCTGTCCGACGGTGCCCCGATGAGTCACAAGAGAAAAAAGAGAAAAGGGAGCGAGAACGTCGAGCTCAATCTGGCCGCCATGCTCGACATGGCGTTTCAGTTGCTCGCGTTTTTCATCCTGACGTTCAAGCCGTCCCCGATCGAAGGGCAGATCAATCTGAAGCTCCCTCCGCCGCTGCCGGTGGCTGGAGTTCCAGGGGGCCAGAAGGCGGGCGACAACGATCAAAATAAGAATGCGGTGCAGTCCTTTGAATCATTGGTGATTTCCGTCTTCTCGACGCCGGGCGGCAGAATTTCGACGATGGCTATCGGCGAAGCCAATGTGGCCGGGGTGAGCGCATTGGAGGGGCGATTGAAGGCTGTGCTCAGCGATGCCAATAGCCCATTCAAGCAAGTCATTATTCAAGTCGCCTCACGTTTGCGGTACGCCGAACTGATGCGAGTCGTTGATGTTTGTACGAAACAGACCTTGCCCACTGGTGAAAAGCTGACGAAGCTGAGCTTTGTCGAATTGCCAACCGAGTGACAATGTCCTGTCGCACCGGTAAGTCGATCGGCTAGTTCAGGCGAAATGTGATCGCCATGAGATTCAATGCACGCACTCCGTCGTCTTACTTTCCTCGCCGGGAACTGTTCCGGTTGATGAGCATGATGATGTTGTTGGCGGTTGTCGGGATGACGATGTATCGAGCTCGCGATCCAGGCATGTGGAAGTGGCTCGCGGACGACGTTCGAGAGGACGATGCCAAGGTTGAGATCACTTCCGACAAAGCTGAGGCAAAGGTTGGTTCTGATCAGAGCGACTCCGACAAGGACAACGGAGACCGGTTCGTCGAGACGCTGATGACGGGACCAAATGATTTGCAGCCGTTCGAGCAGTCCCAGGCGGACTACATTTTCCAAGCGATCAGCGACAAAGCACCGCTGGCTGCCGAAGAGATGCCAGCCTACTGGAAGCTGATGCGATGGAGCATGACGGAAAACTTCGATGATCTTTGGAACCGAGCTCACAAAGATCGTTACTTCACGCACTTGGCCGAAGCTCCGCAGAAACATCGTGGGGAATTGATCGGAATGAAGGTCAGCCTGCGGCGATCGTTGGCTCACGAAGCGTCCGAGAATTCGGCGGGAGCCAAGCAGGTCTACGAAGCGTGGGGCGTCACGAACGAGTCGCGTACCGGGCTATATTGCCTTGTGTTTTATGACAAGCCGCCGGAGCTTCCATTGAGCCCAAGTATCCACGAAGAGGCGCAGTTCGTGGGCTATTTTTTGAAACTGTTCGCGTACGAAGACGCAATGGGAACATCTCGCTGGGCTCCGATCTTGATCGGTCGGCTGCGATGGCGAGAAAATCCGGTGCGTTCTTCCTTGAAGCGACAACGTGAAGAACAAGAATTATTGCCGTGGGTGATTGGGGGAGCCGCCATCGTGGTTCTGTTTGTTGGCCTTTGGACTCGAAGCTATTTGCGGGCGGGTCAACTTCTTCAGGCAGAGGGTGAGGTTGATCACGCGGCGATCGAGCAGTGGCTGGAGACAAATACGGATTCCGGGGACGACGGGGCTGCTTCGGGAACTGGATGGACTGAATTTGTCGAGTCGGTTGATGAACCGCAGCCGGCATCGCTGACCAATTCTGATCGAAATTTTACGGATGAGGATGCCTCGGACCGCCGACGCACCTAATTTGTTCCACAATTTGTGTACCCGCCGTTGGCTGATAGAAAAGTCCGGCGATGAAAGATCCTGAGTAGGTGATTTATGAACTACTTCGAACTCCTCAAGTCCATGATTCCGAGTGCTGACGACTTCAAGTCCGGGCTCCAGCAGTGGTTCTCGAAAGATGCCAAGTTTTGGGGTATCGCACTGGGAATGCATGTGTTGGTGCTGGCGGTTTTGGGCGTGGCGATCGGCGCACCCGTGGCAAAGAAGTTGCTTCAAGAAGCGGTTTTCTTTGACACCGAAGTGGATACGGCGGTGGAAGAGACGGCGATCACGCACTTTGAAGTGGGTGAGACTCCGATTGAGCCAACCGTGCTCAGCACGGAATCGCTGACCGAACCTCCGTCAGCGATGGAACAGGACGCTCAGAACAATGACAACTCGCTCATATTTGAAGAGGCTGGCGGCGGAATGGCCTCGACCCAGGCGACATCGCTGGGAGGACTCGGCGGCTTCAGCGTGACTGCATTCGGTGACGGCCCGTCAGTGAAGGGTCCGGGCGGAGTGGGGGTTGGTGTTGGCACGGGTGACAAAGCGGGAAGCGGTGGAGCGGGTGAAGGGTTTGGTGGTCGTGGTTCTGGAAAGCGAGAGGCACTGGCCAGCGGTGGTGGTACAGCCGATTCGGAGCGTGCGGTCGGTGCGGCAACCAATTGGCTCGCCAGGCACCAGAATCCCGATGGGAGTTGGGGGTGCAAGGAGTTCGTGCGTGCGTGCAAAGACCCCAGTTGTTCGGCTCACGTCGGCGAAAAGGCCGCAGACTATCAGATGGCAGCGACGGCGTTCGGTCTGTTGCCGTTCTTTGCCGCCGGTCAGACGCATGAATCGAAAGGCCCGTATCAAGGTGTGATTCGCAAAGGATTGATTTGGATGGCCACGAAGCAGGATCAAAAAACCGGCATGTTGGGTGGCGGAAACATGTATGAGCATGGACTCTCCACCATCGCTTTGTGCGAAGCCTATGGGTTGAGCCATGACCAGAAACTCAAGAACTCCGCGATGGCGGCAGTCAAGTTCATCGAGTACGCCCAAAACGAATCGACGGGAGGTTGGCATTACGGTGCGCGACCAACAACCGTCGGCGATACTTCGGTGGTTGGTTGGCAATTGATGGGCTTGAAGAGCGCTCAGATGGCGGGACTGCCGGTCAGCAAAGTGACCTTAGATAAAGCCAAGAAATTCTTAGGCAGTGTCTCCAAAGGCAAGTCCGGTGGATTGTTCTCCTACATGCCAGACTCAGGACCGACTCCTGCGATGTCTGCGGTCGGACTGCTGTGCAATCAATACAGCGGCATGAAACGAACCGATCCGCCCATGGTTGAGGGGATGGATTATGTGATGAAAAATTTGGGTTATTCGTTGCAGGATTCCTACTTCCTCTACTACGCGACTCAGGTCATGCACAACTTGCCTGGCCCAGAATGGGACCAATGGAACCGACATGCTCGTCGCTACCTGATCACTTCGCAGATCAAAGAAGGTTGTGCCGCCGGAAGCTGGAAGCCCAGCGGTCATACCGCAGGACCAGTGATGGCCACCAGCATTCACGCGCTGACGTTGGAGGTTTATTACCGTTACCTGCCGCTGTATCAGATCAACAAGGGTGAGGCGAAGGCCGAATAGTTGCAGGCGGTCGATTTGTTTCTTGATGACGTGACACAGCTCGCCAGCAGGCGGGCTTTTTTTGTCACAGCCCGCATCTATCCCGCACACAAGCAATGTCTCGTAGATCCCGCCGAGCTTGCCTCGGTGGAATCCGGTTTTTGCACTACGAATTGTGTACTTCGCGGTTAACGTGACAACCTGATCCGCATAACAATCGCCGCAGCAGTCGTGTTGCATCACCGACAGAATCGGATTGCTCCGCATGGCAGGCTTCTTGGCATTCGGCGGCAACCTCCGCAGGATGGCATTGCACGGTGAGTTGAGCAGACACCGCACAGGGCGGACGACGGTTGCATTGCAGAACAACGGCGGTTTCGGCGTGTCGAGTCTGACCGACCGCAGTCTGGCATTGATCAGGTATTCGATTCAGTTCATTTGCTTGTCTCAGAAACTTTCAGCCGATTCTCTTCTTGTCCAAACACGACACGGATGCAAACAACCGACGCAGGGAATCGCGAGTCATCGAAAGTTCAAACCATGCCACTCCGATCAAACAGGCTTGTCATCATGACGAGTGGCTTGCTCGCGGTGGTCGGACTGAGTGGCTGTCAGTCGTCAGGGGTTGGTTTCCGCTCCCTGCGGGTGGCGGCTCCCTGGCAGCGAACACAACCACGTCCCGACGTTCTCGACGAAGTTCCTGAATCTGAATCTGACTCCGAAACCTACGTGCCACAGTTCAAAGACTCGCAACCACGATTATCGTCACCACCCGCTCCTGAGAACTTAGCACCGATCGAACCTCCTGACGGGCCATTGCCAGTGCCACCAGCACTGGAACTAGAGCTTCCTCCGATTCCACAAACACGACGCTGGGCTCCCTCTCGACCGGGAACATCATCAGGTGCGTATTCCGACCTGAGTCAAACCAGCGAAACCGAAGAGAACGGTCTGCCTCCGGCTCGAGTCACCTACAACACGAGCGAGACGACGTCCGACGAACCGATCATCACGCCTGCTCCCGAACATTCCAGCAGTTCGCAACCGCGACTGTTTCGTCCGGCGGGGAGTGCCAAGAATATGTTTGAGGCCATGAAACGAAAGCTGTCACGGCCCGATGCTCCGCGGTAACGCCGCCGAGAAAGAAATCAACAATCCGAATACCAAGCGTCCTTGGGGCTGGGAGGGCTGAGGTGTGCTGAGAGTTCGCTCTCACCGCCTCAGCCCTTCTCTTTTTTGGTAGGTCAGGATTCACCACTCGCTTGCGCGTCGGGTTAATCGCGGAGATGGAACAACTGCTTCAGCGCGTCGATCAGGCCGTGAGGTGTCCCGGCTTTCGCCTCATCTCTCAGGGCTTCCAGCGGCGGGTGCAACAGCTTGTTGACGATTCGTTCCATACTCCGCTCGACGGTTTCGAGGTCGCTGGCGGAGAGGTGCGTGAGCTTGGACCGTAATCGTTGCAACTCGTCGCGGCTGACGTCGTGCCATTGTTCGCGAAGCCGCTTCACAATCGGGCCGGTGGCCATGTGATAGACATCTTGCATGAAGCGTTCGGTCTCTTCGTCAACAACCCGCATCGCTTTCTCGATCTCGCGAAATCGTGATTTGCGATTTCGCTCGCAGGTTTGTTCGAGCGCATCGATGTCGTACAAGAAAACGTTGTCGTCGAGGTTTGCGATCGCCGGATCGAAATCTCGCGGGGCACCCAGATCGAGAATGAAAACCGGCTTTTCACCAGAGCGACGTCGCACTTCGCGAAACCGAGCGAGATCGACCACTGGCTCGGTCGCTCCTGTCGTGCTGACGATCATGTCCGCCAACGCCAGTTCTTCATCCAGCGCGGCCCACGTGCGGGTGCGTGCTTCCACGCCGGTGAATTGAGCGGCCAGTTTCTCCGCTCGCTCCAGGCTGCGGTTGACGACGACGATCTGTTTGACCCCTTCTTCGCAGAGATACCGCAGTGTCTCTTCGGCCATCTCTCCGGCACCAAGGATCAAGACTCGCTTGTCGTCGAAGCGGTCGAAGATGCTCCGACCAAAATCGCCGACCGCCACGCTGGCGATGGAAACTCGACCTTCGGCCAGCCGCGTTTCGGAACGGACACGGGCCGAGACGCGAATCGCTCCCTGAAACATCGCGTGAGTCAGCGGACCACAGGCGTTGAAGTCTTGAGCCGCTCGATACGCTTCCTTCACTTGATTCACGATCTGCGGTTCGCCGAGCACCATGCTGTCGAGACTCGAAGCCACTTGAAACAAATGCCGCACCGCATCGGGGCCGGTCTGAGCCAGCAACTCGTCAGAGAATTCTGCGAGCGGCACCTGATGGAACTCGGCAACGAACTCGGCGATCTGCCGCTGCGTGGGCGCGGTCTCCGGCGATTCTTGAGCCGAGTAAACCTCCACGCGGTTGCACGTCGAGAGCACGACAAACTCAGCGCTGCCGAACCGCTGGAGCAACGCTTGATATGCCTGCCCCAGCTTGTCCCCGGCAAATGCCAGCCGCTCTCGCACGGTCAAATTGGCCGACTGGTGATTGCAATAAACGACTTGGAGGTTCATGACGAGGCCTCCAGTTCTGTCGTAGCGGCGAGCTTCCAGCTTGCCGCTATGAGCTCACAAGCTGGAAGCTTGTGGCTACGAACCGTCTTCGCTCCGCCGTGAAACGACGACAGTCCTTCGCCCGTAAGCACCTGTAAGCCGATCAGGATCACCAGCAGAAAACCTCCGGCCCACAGCGTCAGCGCGGCGACTTGCTTGCCGGTCGAACGGCGAGTCGTCAGCAGCCACATAAACAGCGACATCATCACCAGCCAGACGACTCCGTGACCAATCACAATCGGGTCGGCAAACGACAGCACCATCGCCGCCTTCTTGGACGTGAGCCCTAACGCCACGCCGCTACCCAGTCCGAGCGTCAGCAACGGGACGCTGATCACCACCCCCCACCAATTCCAGCGAGCCAATCGAGCGAGACTCGGCAACAGCACGCCCGGTTGTTGCGCGTGATGCTGCTTCAATCGACGGTGCTGCACGACGTACATCAAGCTGAGCACAAAGCTCGCAACGACTCCGGCAATCCCGATGACTAACAGCGAAGCGTGCAACATCGCCAGACCGCGCGAACCGTCAATCAGTGCGTTCGTCTGCTTGCTGACGAAATACGACGAGCCGACAAACAGCAGCACGACCGGCAACAAAAACAAACCGACCGCTAGCTCCCGGTCAACGACCGTCAGGAACAGATACATCAAGACGACAATCCAAGCGAGAACCAGCAGCCAATCATGCGTCGAACTCAGCAGTGGGTTCAGATTCTCAGTGCCTCGGCTACGTCCCAATAAGTACGCCGTCTGTGCCAAGAAACCCGCGACTCCGAAGCCAAAACCGACCCACCGCCCAATCGCAGTGCGTCGCACTAACCGCGTCCACTCCAGCCCAAACGCCACCACATAGCTGGCGAGGAAACAGAAGACGCTCACTTTGTCGAAGTCGATCGGCATAACACTTAACGCGGCGAAGCCTGAAAAATGGCGAGCCGGGCGGCGTCAGCCCCCGGACGAAAACAGATACCGCATTGTCCGAGGGCTGACGCCACTCGGCTCACCAAAACATCTATCGTTCCAATTCACTCACAACCAACTCGCCCATCTCCGTCGTACTGATGCTCTTCCCACCGGCCGCAATGTCAGACGTCCGATGACCGGCGTTGAGGATCGCATCGACGGCCGCCTCGATGGCGCGGGCTTCGTCTTCTAACTTCAGCGAATGCCGCAGCAACATTGCGGTCGCCAGGATTGTCGCCAACGGATTTGCGATTCCCTTGCCAGCAATGTCCGGCGCGGAACCGTGAATCGGTTCGTAGAGCCCAGGCCCGGAATCGCCGAGCGAGGCGGACGGCAACATTCCCATTGAACCCGGCAGCATCGCCCCTTCGTCGGTCAGGATGTCGCCGAAAAGATTCTCGGTCACGATGACGTCGAAGCTCTTGGGCTTCGAGATCAAGTGCATCGCCATCGCATCGACGAGCAGCACTTCGTAAGTCACATCGGGAAACTCATCGCGAACCACTCGCTGCGAAACTTCGCGCCACAGCCGCGAGACTTCCAGCACGTTGGCCTTATCGACCTGCGTCAGCTTCTTGCGTCGGCCTTGAGCCGCGCGGGCAGCCATGCGGGTGATCCGTTCGATCTCGCCGGTATTGTAGATCATCGTATTGAACGCCTCTTCGCCGCTGGCGTGAGGCCGACGTCCCGACTCGCCGAAATAGATCCCGCCGGTCAGCTCGCGAAAGAAGAGGATATCGACGCCATCGACGATCTCGCGTTTCAGCGGCGAGGCATCGACTAACACGGAATACGACTTCACGGGCCGCACGTTCGCAAACAGGTTGAGTTCTTTGCGGATCTTCAACAGCCCCGCTTCGGGTCGAGTCTTCGCGCGCGGGTCATCCCACTTCGGCCCGCCGACAGCTCCCAACAACACGGCCGACGATTTCTTGCATGCCTCGGCGGTCGCATCCGGCAACGCAGAGCCGGTCGCGTCGATCGCACAGCCGCCGATCAGACAGGTTTCGTACTCGAAGCGATGCCCGAACTTTTTAGCGACGGCATCCAGAGCCTTTCGGCCTTCAGCAACAACTTCCGGACCAATTCCATCGCCCGGCAACAACACAATCTTGGCATCCATCTGCGGCTCACCCTTTCTGATCTGACTTCACAAATTCCGTTTTTACTTCGACCCCAGGATCGTGCAGGTAAGCCGGAGGGCTAACGCCCATTGACATTGTC
>JANNDA010000674.1:0-1830 GCA_031387195.1 Planctomyces sp.
GTGGGATAGGCTTCCAGCCTGTCGATCCACCAAAGAAGGAGGAGAGCAAAAACACAGAGACAAAGAAAGATGACAGGCTGGAAGCCTATCCCACGGTTCAAGTCGCTGTCGGCAAGCTGGAAATCATCCCGCGCGAAGACATCGACGAGTTCAAAATCAACGAACTTTCGCTGATGCCTGAGGGCCTCGAAAAACAACTCTCACCGCAAGAGATCGTGGATCTCTTCGCCTTCGTCACGCTCGACAAACATCCGAGCGACAAAACGGCCAAGCAACTCCCTGGTGTTCGTGCCCCCGCCCCGCGAGCTACCACCAACCCCGGCGAGTTCGGCTCACTGCTCAACGAAATTCTCCCCGGCTTCATGACCACGGAAGTCGGCGAAGGGGGCCTCGCCATCCTCGCCGAACACTTCGGCCGCGAAGGTGTGCTGCGCACGCACCCGATCTCGCGTGACAAGCCCTGCGTGCTGACACAGAAACTCACCCCACCGGCCGGCAAGAAAACCACGCTGCTCCTCGACGTGAGCCACGACCCGCGTGGCGACTGGCGACTCGTCATCCGAGGCAACGGAGAACGCCTCGCCGACGAAATGATCTCGAAGGAAACGTGCTCCAACGGCTGGCGCAAACTCACCGTCGATCTGAGCAAATTCGCCGGCCAAGAACTCAATCTCGGCCTCGTCAACCAAGCCAACGACTGGTCGAACGAGTTCGGGTATTGGGGTTCGGCGCGGATTGTGAGTGAATGAAGCCAGCGCGTGCTTTAGCACAACGCGCCAACGAGTGGCTCTTCGCCCATATCGCCGACCACTCGCTGGCGCGTCTTGTTTTTTGAAAACACTCGGCCAGCACATTCAACCGGATCAGGAATCATTCCGGCTAACTGAGTTCGTCGATTGGCGTGCCAAAAGGGAGCACCGGAATTGGGCGGCCGGCGCGGTTGATGTATTGGCGGTGGATATCGACGCCGAGGTGGCGATAGATGGTGGCCAAGACGTCTTGAGGGGCTTTCGGATTTGACTTTGGGAAGGCGGCCTTCGCGTCGGATTCGCCCACGACTCGGCCCCCTTTGACGGGGCCACCAGCGAGAACGGCGCTGAAGACGTTTGGGTAGTGATCTCGGCCAGCGTTGGCGTTGACTCGCGGTGTGCGACCGAATTCGCCCCAGCCGACGACGAGCGTTGTGTCCATCAAGCCGCGTTGGTCGAGGTCTTCGATCAATGCCGAGAACGCTCGGTCCCAGCGCGGGAGGAAGCCGAGACGCAGTGACTCGAAACCTTTGACGTGAGTGTCCCACCAACGCAGATCGACCGTCACGATACGGACACCGGCTTCGACCAGTCGTCGAGCGAGGAGCATGCGTTGGCTCCAAGCGGGCGCGCCGCAGCGGTCGATCGCCTTCGGATCGAACGCGGGCATGAAGCCGTAACGCTCACGGATTTCACGCGGCTCGGCGTCGAGATTGAACGCATCGCGAGCCGTGTTGGAATTCAAGATGCCCCAAGCGTTCTGCTGGAACCGGTCCATCGCCGCCATTTGGCCGGTGCGATCGACCTCGGCACGGAGGCGATCGAAGCCTTGCAGGATCTCACGGCGTGAACCGAGTCGCGTGGCGGAGATCCCGTCCGCGAGTGCGAAGTTTGGAACTTGAAACGGTCCCTCCTGAGCCGGGTCGGCCAGCGTTTCAAACGGCTTGTGAGCCACGCCCAGGTAGGCCGAATTCGTTCCCGGGTCCATCTTGGGAATCATCACATAGGCGGGCATATCCGGATTCAGATGGCCCAGTTGTTCGGAGACGATGCTGCCGCAACTCGGATGAATGTTCTCGTC
>JANNDA010000705.1:0-5745 GCA_031387195.1 Planctomyces sp.
GGCACTGAAGCTGATCGACATGGCCATCCTCGAAGCCTCGAAGAAATGGACAATGCCCATCCCGAAGTGGAAAGAGGCGCTCAACCACTTCGCCATCCTCTTCGAAGGACGAATGCCAAAAATACTCAACTGAACACAAACACTTCAGCAAATTCCGCCTGACACATAATTCCAGACAGGCCCTTCCAGCGTGCGGACCACCTCGCCCGTGACCGCGTCCCAGATGCGGATCGTCTGGTCCACCGACGGCGAGGCCAGCCACTTCCCGTCCGGCGACCAAGCAATCCGACCGATCCAGTTCGAGTGCCCGCGGAGCGTGAGCCGCAGCGTCACGCCCGGCACCGGCTGCCAGCCCGGCTGTCCCGCCAACGGATCGTCTTTCACTTCCGGTTCTGCCTGACTCTTCGCCATCTCAGTGATCCTCTCCGACACCCGCCACGCCCCACACTGGCCACCCGCTTATCGCCGCGCCAGCCAGCGACAGACGGTGTCGCACTTTTCAAATCGCCGTGGCAGAATGCTTCGATCATGCAACTCTCCGAACACGCTCCCGCACTCAACGTGGTTGTCTTTCGAGCCCCTGGCCCAGCGGACGATCAGCTCAACGATCTGTCCGCCGACTTCACCGAGCGCAAGACCGTCTGCCCCCTCGGTGGCGGATTGGGTTATCTCGTTTTGGAGCCCGCTGACTTCGACCGCGTGTGGACCGGAGTTAGCGACGGCGACGCTCAAGGGACCGCCGCCGCCGTGCTGTATTTCCTTGGTCCCAACGCTCAGCAATTCATCAGCCGTTCCGAAGATTTCATCTACGGCTGGGTCGGAGCGGACGACGAGCCGATCTACGAACGAGTCCTACTGCTGCAAATCATCCCGCGCCCACACATGATTGAGATGATGCGGCGGCGAACGGAGATGAATTGACCGCGATCATTGCGTGAGCCTGTATTCGCAGAACCGCCGTTTGACCGACTCTGAATGCCGACGTATATTCCTCCGCCTCTTCCTCAGGAATTTTGTGATGTCACCAAACGGGTCGAATCAATTGTCGATTTCCATTATTCCGGTCGTTGCGGGGATCACGATTCCCAGCCACGACCACGGCGAGCGACTTTGAGCTGAGGTTCTTCTATTCCGCAGCATGAGATAAACCCTCAGGTCGTTTGCCTGAGGGTTTTTTTGTTGCCCGCAGTCAGGTTCATTGGGAAACAATATGTCGTCGAAAAAACGTCTGGAACGAAAGTATTTGAAATCGCTGTGCGAACAGTGCGTGCTGCGATTCTCGACAAATCATCCCGATGGGGATTGCTACGACGGCGTTGTCATGGCGATCAAGCCGGACTTCATCGTCGTTTGCGAAGAGCGAGACTGGGAGTTCGATGGAATTCAGATTTTCTCCAAACAAGCCATCACCGACGTTCGCGACGGGAAGTACGAAGCGTGCGCGAACCGAATCCTTCAAGGAAGCAAGACGTTGAGCCAATTGGTTCTGCCTGGGTGGCTCGATGCTTGCCAAAATCTGACTGAGGTCTTGCAAGCCCTGCAAGAACAAGAGATTTGGCCTGCGGTGGAATTACTCTGCGACCGCCATCGAAAGGGTGAGTTCTCACTCGGTCCGATTATTAAAGTCGGTAAGCATTCATTTTGGACTCATGGCTACGGCGCTGATGGCCAATGGGGCAAGCCTTCTCAGATCGAGAATTCGGACGTGTTCCGCATTGAGTTCGGTAGCCGGTACTGCAATCACTTCAATGACTACATGAAATCACAACCCGTGAAGCGTCCGCTCGAAAGCAAAACCAAGTCACCTGACAAACAGAAACGAACCGGCAAATGACTCGCATCCAAATCTATGACACAACCCTTCGCGACGGCAGCCAGGGCGAGGGCGTGAACTTCTCGCTTCAGGACAAGCTGCTCATCACGCAGCGGCTGGATGAGTTGGGCTTTGATTTCATCGAAGGGGGGTATCCGCTTTCAAATCCGAAGGATGCCGAATACTTCGCTCGGGCGAGAGATCTCGACTTGAAACATGCGACGATCACCGCGTTTGGTATGACGAGGCGGCGCGGAGCCGCTCCGGAAGACGATATCGGCATGGTCGCATTGCGGGACTCGAAGGCGAAGATCTGTGTCATCGTCGGCAAGACGTGGGACTTGCACGTGTTCGAGGTGTTGCGCGTCGATGAGGCGGAGAACCTCGCGATGATCCGGGATTCGGTCGGCTACTTGCACGGCGGAGGTCAGCGAGTCTTCTACGACGCCGAACATTACTTCGACGGCTTTCGAGCCAATCCAGAGTTCGCGCTCAAGACGATTAAAGCAGCCGAAGAAGCGGGAGCCGAGATCGTTGTGCTCTGCGATACGAACGGCGGTCGGCTTCCCGAAGAGGTCGCGGCAGCAGTCGCGGCCGCTCGAAAAGAACTAAAAATTCCGGTCGGCATTCATTGTCACAACGACTGCGACCTGGCGGTGGCCAACTCGCTGATCGCCGTCGATGCGGGAGCGATTCAAGTTCAAGGAACGATCAACGGCATCGGCGAACGCTGCGGCAACGTAGACCTGTGCAGCGTTGTCGCGAATCTCGCTCTGAAAAAGTCGGGATACGAGGTGCTTGTTGAAGGTGGCATCAAGCACTTGGCCGAACTGTCTCGTTACGTTTACGAGCTGGCCAACATGAACTATCGCAACGGCCAACCGTTCGTCGGTCTCAGCGCGTTCGCTCACAAGGGCGGCATGCACGTGCATGCCGTCAACCGCTTGGCGAAGAGCTACGAGCACATCGAACCGGAGACCGTCGGCAACGTGCGGCGAGTGCTCATCAGCGAGCTGTCCGGCAAATCGAACATCGTGGCCAAGACGCTGAAATACGCGATTGCCAACGACACGGCCGTCATGCAAAAGATTCTCGACCGCGTGCAAGACCTCGAAAACGAGGGCTATCAATTCGAAGCGGCCGAGGCGTCGTTCGACTTGCTCGTCCGCAAGTGCGTCGGCCAATACACGCCGAAGTTCGAGAAGCTGCATTACCGCGTCAACGTCGAATCGGACGGCGGCCGGCGTGATGAATCGGTCTCGGTCGTCTCAACCGGAAACGTTCCGCCCGCCACCGAAGCGACAATCAAGCTCCGCGTCGCCGGCCGCATCGAGCATGTCGTCGCCGAAGGGGACGGCCCGGTGAACGCACTCGATACCGCACTGCGAAAAGCCCTGATCCCGGCTTATCCGAACCTGCAACGCATGAAGTTGGTGGACTACAAAGTCCGCGTTATCAACTCGACGGAAGGAACAGCCGCTCGCGTGCGAGTCGTCATCGAAAGCAGCGACGAGCACGAAATCTGGACCACCGTCGGCGTCAGTGAAAACATCATCGAAGCCAGTTGGCTCGCGCTCATCGACAGCGTCGAGTACAAGCTGTTCAAGGACGAAGAGCCGTCACGCTCGTAGTCAGTCGATCCAACTCTCGAAGAAAGGTCACTCCATGAAAGTCGTCACCCCAATCGCGTTGATATTATTCTTGTCTCTTTTCACGACGGTGACTTCGCCGCTCGCTGCCGACGACAAAAAGCCCAGCGAAGAGGGCTTTGTGTCCCTTTTCGATGGCAAATCGTTGAATGGCTGGGGCGGAGCGAAAGATGCCTACGCGGTCGAGGAGGGGAGCATCGTCTGCGTGAAGGGGACCGCCGAGAACTTGCTCACCGAAAAGGAGTATGCCGACTTCGTAATCCGGTTCGAGTTCAAACTGACCGACGGGGCCAACAACGGTTTGGGCATTCGCTGCCCCAACGTCGCCAAGGGAAACTTGCATCTCGACGGGACCGAACTGCAAATCCTCGACAACACCGCTGAGAAGTACAAAGAACTCAAGCCGTATCAATACCACGGCTCGGTCTACGGCATTCAGCCAGCCAAGAAAGAATTCCTCAAAAAGCTGGGTGAGTGGAACTCACAAGAAGTTGCGGTCCAAGGCCGCAAGATCAAGATCGTGCTCAACGGCGAAACCCTCGTCGATTGCGACCTCGACGAGGTCACCAAAAACGGCACGATGGACGGCACCCCGCATCCCGGCCTCAAGCGATCGACCGGCCACATCGGATTCCTCGGCCACGGAGACCGAGTCGATTTCCGTAACATCCGGATCAAGGATCTGTCGGCAAAGAAGTGAGCCACATTGTGGCACGACGCTCCGCGTCGTGAATCGCGACGCGGAGCGTCGCGCCACAATGATTCACAGGCGAGCCGCCTGTGCTACGACTATCCCATCAGTTCTCGAATCGGCTCGGCTCCTTCAACGCCGACCAGCTTCTGATCGAGGCCGCCGTAAAAATACGTCAGCCGATCGGGATCGAGCCCGAGTTGATGCAGCATCGTGGCGTGCAGATGTTTGACGTGGAACGGCTTTTCGACAGCCGCACTGCCGAGTTCATCCGTCGTGCCGACCGAGATGCCACCTTTCACGCCGCCACCAGCGGCCCACATCGTGAAGCCGTAGGCGTTGTGATCGCGGCCCGTTCCCTTCTCGTATTCCGCCGTCGGTTGCCGACCAAACTCCCCGCCCCAAACGATCAACGTGGAATCGAGCAAGCCGCGCGCTTTGAGATCCGCGATCAACGCGGCGATCGGTTGATCGGTCTCGCCCGCGTGCAGGTCGTGATTGTGCTTGAGGTCGCCGTGAGCGTCCCAGTTGTCGTCGTTGTGCGCTCCGCCGGAGTAAATCTGCACGAACCGCACGCCTCGTTCGACCAACCGCCGCGCGAGCAAACATTGCCGAGCGACCGTGCCGCAGCGTTTGTCGTTGAGGCCGTACATCTCTTGAATGTGCTGCGGTTCCTGAGAGAAATCGACCGCTTCCGGCGCTGACGACTGCATCTTGAAGGCCAACTCGTAGCTCGCGACTCGTGCCGCCAGCTTCGAATCGTTTCCGAGCCGTGCGGCATGATCGTCATTGAACTCCCGAAGCGTATCGAGCAATCGCCGCTGCCCCGATTCAGAAAGCTCGGCCGGGCGAGCAAGATCGAGAATCGGCGTCCCCTGCGAGCGGAAGATCGTCCCTTCGTACTGCGCCGGCATGTAACCACTGTTCCAATTCTTCGCCCCGCTGATCGGTCCACCGCGCGGGTCCAGCATCACCACGAAGCCCGGCAGATTCTCGTTCTCGCTCCCCAGCCCATAATTCACCCACGAGCCGATGCAGGGCGAACCGCTTTGCACCTTGCCCGTATTCATCTGCAACATCGCCGAACCGTGAATCGGCGAGTCGGCCGTCATCGAGTGCAGGAACGCGATGTCATCCACATGCTTGGCCAGATTCGGAAACAGCTCACTCACCCAGTGGCCGCACTGACCGTATTGCTTGAACGACCAACGCGGTTCGACGATGCGGCCCTGATTCTTCTTCCCACCGCGACCGAACGTTTTGACCGTGATCGTCTGGTTGTCGCGACCGATCATTGTCGGTTTGTAATCGAAGGTGTCGATGTGGCTTGGACCGCCGTACATGTAGAGGAAGATAACGCTCTTCGCCTTCCCGTCAAAATGGGACTTCTTCGGTGCCAGCGGATTTGCAAACGCCGGCTGGTTCCCCGCCGCGCTGGCCGATTGAGCGAAGAACTGTTGGTCGAGCATCCCCGCCAACGCGACGCCGGTGAACCCGGCCCCGGTCTGCCAAAGAAATTCGCGCCGTGTGCGGCCACAGAAATTGGTCATGGTTTTCTCCGTAGTGCAAGCTTCCAGCTTGCAACTCAAACA
>JANNDA010000711.1:0-4411 GCA_031387195.1 Planctomyces sp.
GTCGCGGAAGACCAGAAACATCTTCTCGGATTCAAAGTCCTTGAACCGCGACCAGCGCAGATGCTGCTGCGCCTTGCTGAAGATCGGCTTGTCGATCGCCGTGCCCAGCAGATTGGCCTGAGCCTCCTTCGCCGTATGCAGCTCATCCAACCGCCGAGCGAACAGCAGGTAAGTGATCTGCTCGATGACCGACAACGGATTGGAAATCCCACCCGACCAAAAGGCGTCCCAAACACGATCCACCTGAGACTTGAGAGCACCCGTAATCAAGAAGCACATCCCTTCGCGGAATTCACTGACAATCTCGCCTTCACGATCCGACAACTGCGAGACGATGGCCCATTACATCGCGACTCACAAGTCCCCTCAAGGAATGGAGAATCGCAAGGAGCGTCATTTCCTAGCCAGTGCGAATCGCCCGTTTCATCATCGCCAGTCTCCGCGTCGTCGAGTTGGACTCCATGAGTAGTCCATGAATAATCCCGGCTAGTAACCGTGTCTGCGTCAGAAAAGTAGGTGGGAAATTCAGACGGATGAATGCCGACAATTAACCCGGAGGGTTTCCAGCCATTAGCCGGGGGTTGAGCGAAGCGACACCCCCGGAACGAGAAGATGGCGTTGATTCGACCCCAGCGGGGTCGCAGCCAGAGTTGCTGGCATCCCGCTGGGATGCGATCTCTCAATCACTTCCAAACCGGGGGTATCGCTGCGCTCAACCCCCGGCTAATGGCTGAAAACCCTCCGGGTTGAAGGCAGACGGTAATCCTTGAGAAATTTCCACCTACTTTTCTGACGCAGACACTTCACTGCGAGGAGTTTTTTTCATGTTCTCACTCGGAAATCAATTGGCTCGGACGTGCGGTGGCGTTGATCGTCGCAACTTCTTGCGAGTCGGCGGGCTGGCGACGTTCGGACTGAGCTTGCCGCAGCTCTTGCAGGCGGAGGCGACGCAGCCAGCGGTCGCTCGCAAAGATGTGAACTGCATCCTGCTCTGGATGGGCGGCGGGCCTTCCAACATCGACACGTTCGATATGAAGCCGGACGCACCGGCCGAGTACCGTGGCGAGTTTCGGCCGATCGACTCGAACTTGCCGGGGCTCTCCGTCTGCGAGCATCTGCCGCTGATGGCCAAACAGATGGACAAGGTCTGCTTGCTCCGTTCGGTGAGTCACACCGAAAGCGGCGATCACACGGCGGCGAATCACTACATGCTGACCGGTTATCCGCAGCGACCCGATCCCAGCGGCCAGCCAGCGAACTCGCTGATCTATCCGGCGTATGGTTCGGTCGTCAGCCGCGAGCGAGGCTGGCAAAACAGTCTGCCGCCGTATGTCGTGTTGACCGGGAAACCGGCTGGCTACATGGGCTCCGGTTATCTCGGTTCGGCGTACAGCCCGCTGACGATCAAAGCGGATGCGAACGAGCCGAAGTTCGCCGTGCAAGATGTGTCGATCCCCGACGTCGTCGGTGCCGACCGGACCTCGCGGCGACGGACGATGTTGTCGGAACTCGATCAATGGCAGCGTCTGACCGACCGCAAGCTCGAACCGCTGGTCGATCGCGATCGCTTCTATCAACAGGCGTATGACCTCATCACGTCGTCGTCGGCCAAGCGAGCGTTTCAACTCGACGACGAACCGGCGGCTGTTCGCGATCGGTACGGGCGGCATCGTTTCGGCCAGTCGGCGCTGCTGGCTCGGCGGCTGATCGAAGCAGGGGTGCGATTCGTCACCGTCGAGACGCATTGGTGGGACACGCATCAGAACAACTTCAAAGACCTGCGCGACAGCCGCCTGCCGAACGTCGATCAGTTTTGGTCGGCCTTGCTGGAAGACCTCGATCAACGGGGCTTGTTGAAGACGACGCTCGTCGTCTGGATGGGCGAGTTCGGCCGCACCCCGAAGGTCAACGGAGCCGCCGGCCGCGACCACTGGGCTCCGACCAGCACCATCTGCCTCAGCGGTGCCGGAGTAAAGCACGGCACAATCATCGGCCAGACCGACGCGAACTGCGCGTATCCCGTCGGCACGTCGCATTCGACGCATGACTTCGCCGCGACGATCTATCGCCTGCTCGGCATCGACAGCACGCAGGAGTACCTCACTCCCGACGGTCGCCCCGTGCTGATCAACTACCACGGCAAGCCGATTCTGGAAGCGATGGTTTAGGATCTGGGGTAGGGTCTTCAAATTTCAATTTTGGTGCCCCGAATCAAGTGCGACGTCATTCGAAGCGGCGATGTGATTGGGAGCCAACCGTTAATCGTGACACCAAAATTGAAATTTGAAGACCCGACCCCGACCCCTTTCGCGACCATGTTTTTCGCGATCATTCTGCTGGCAACCACACCGGCCGTCGCGCAAATTCTGCAATACCCGGTTCCGCATCTCGAATCTGTTTATCCTGTCGGCGGAACGCGCGGGGAAACGATCACTGTCGAGCTGCGCGGGCAGGACGGCGTCACCGGCGGTGTGACGGTGATCGTCGATGGTCCGCCGGGTGTCAGCGTCGAGAAGGTAGAAGCGGCGGGCAATAACTTCGTGAAGGCGACGTTGAAAATTGCGGCTGATGCACCGCTTGGTCGGCGGATGTTGCGAGTCGTCAGTCCGCGCGCGGGGATGACGAACTTTCGGTACTTCTTCGTCGGTGCGTTGCCGGAGGTCGTTGAGAAGGAGCCGAACAACACGATCGAAACGGCTCACGAGGTGACGTTGCCGGTCGTGATCAATGCCCGCATCTCGCCGACGCTGGATGTCGATCACTTTCGGTTTCAGGCCAAGGCTGGGCAGAAGATTGTTGCGGCGATCTCGGCTTTCGGCATGGACAGCATTCAGAACACGCAAAAAGGTTACCTCGATACGAACCTGGAATTGCTCGACGCCAGCGGCAAAGTGATCGCGGCGGCGGACGACACGCTCGGTCTCGATCCAGTACTGAGCCTCGTGATTCCGTCGGACGGGACTTACACGCTGGTGGTGAAGTCGCTGCAGTATTTGGGTTCGGATCACGCGGTCTATCGGCTGACCGTCGGCGATGTGCCGTACCCGACGAGCCTGTTTCCAGCAGGCGGACGACGTGGCGAATCGGTGCCGGTCGAGGTTGACGGCACTCACATTGCGAGCGGCATGACGCAGCCGGTCACGGTCAATCGCGAGGGAACAAACCTGTCGCAGTTCGCGGCGTTTGAGAATCTTTCTATCGCCGGAGTCGATCTGCCGTTCGTGCGCGGCGAGCATCCGGAGGTAATGGAAGTCGAACCGAACAACGAGCGGGCACAAGCGACGACGCTCGCAATACCGGGAACGGCGAACGGGCGCTTCTTGATGTCGAACGACGAAGACTGGTATCGCCTTTCACTGAAGAAAGACGAGGGGGTGCGGTTCGAGGTCGCGTCGCAGCGGTTCCTCAACTCGCCGGTGGACTCGATGCTGGAGCTGTATGACGCGACCGGCAAGAAGCTGGCCGAGAACGACGACGGCCCGGCGTTCGGAGGGAATGTGCAATGCGCTCACGACTTCATCTCGAACGACAGTTGCCTCAGTTTTCGAGCGACCGCAGACGGCGAATACTTCGTCCGTATCCGCGACCTCAACGGATCGGCTGGCCCGCGATCGGTCTATCGCCTGACGGTCGAGCCGCTGCTGCCCGACTTCTTGATCTATCAATGGCCCGATGCCGTGCCGATCTGGGGACCGGGAACGACGGCCGCGTTGATCGTCGAAATCCTCAAATGGAACGGCCTGCAATCGGACATCGCGGTGCGCATTGAAGGACTGCCGCCCGGTTGGAAGGGGAGCGTGGCGAACTGGCCGATGTCGTGGTACGGCACGTATGACGGCAACGGGGTCGTGAGGTTGCTGCTGACAATCACCGCTCCCGCCGACGCGGCCGTCGGCGCGATTGCTCCGTTTCGAGTCATCGGTCGCACCGAGCAAGCGGGCCGAGTGATCGAGCACGAGGCGCACTACATGACGCTTTACGGCAACGCTCACAACGACCGGATGCACGTTCGGGCGAGCCCGCAGGCCCGCGCCGTCGTTGCCGAGCCGCTGGATACTTGGCTGGAAACATCCATCACCGAACTCAGCATTGTTGAAGGTCAGACCGCGAACATCCCCGCGAAGGTTCACCGGCGGCCCAACGCACCGGCGTCATTGGGAGTTGTCATCAACGGCCCGACTCCCGCCGTCAGCGTCGCGTGGCGAGCACCGCTCACGCTGACTCCCGATCAAAGCGACATTCTGGTGCCGCTGACCGTCAGTGACTGGAAAGCGGGTGACTACGACATCACCGTCGCCCGCTCGTGGTCCAGCGACATCCGCGGCGGTCGCCCCGGCCCGTGTACTCCGCTGATTCGATTACACATCCTGCCGGCGAAGTAAGCACTGTCACACAACTTCGTAGGACGGGC
>JANNDA010000713.1:0-3543 GCA_031387195.1 Planctomyces sp.
GTCGCGGAAGAAGCCGTAGAAGCTCATCGTGTCGTGAACTTCCGCCGGGTGCTGATCGAGGATTTCGGCGATCTCCTTGATCGCTTCGAGCGGCACGCACCGCAGCGCGTCCTGCACATGATGCAACGCCGGCAACGTCACCGCCCGCTTCGTCGGATACTTGGGCAACTCCGCCAGAATCTTTTGTCGGATGTCTTCGGAAAGGAAACTCATTTCACAATGGCTTTCTTGGAATTCGTTGTCGCGTTGTGTTGATGTCGATTATTCGTCGCCCCAGCGAGCCGCCAGGTCAAACAATTTTCGTAATCCCAAAACCAATCCCGGCAATCGCGGCGTCGAAAACGTTTCGTTTGCTGAATGGACTTTCTTTGTCCGTCGTCCGTTCTTCTGAGTCCACACAGTCAGCGCTTCGGTGAACCGGTCGAAAATCCAGTATTCCAAAACACCGGCGTCGAGATATTCATCTCGCTTGGTTTCGTAGTCTCGAACCCAATCACGTCGATCCTTCGACACGAACTCCACGGTGATCGTCGGCGTTTCGTTCTTCCGAGGTAGTCGCCCCAATCCTGCCCAAATGGCCCGATCGGCGCGGCGGCGATTGTCTCCGGTTTCGACATCGTGCTCGGGAACCGTCAGGTCGAGTGCCGCCCCTTGCGGGTGATACTCCTGATAGTTTCTCAGAATGCGTCCAAGTTCTTCGTTTGGATCACGTTCGTTGAGCACAGGAGCGGGTGACACAATCAAAACTCCGTTGACGAGTTCGTAACGCCAGCCTCGCTCAAATTCTCCGCGATCAAATTCGCGCGGCGACATGACTCGCCCGTTGTCCGTCGGCCCAAAGCTCGGTGGGAGTTTTTGACTCGGTTTTGGTTTTCGTTTGGCTCGTGTGCGACGTTTGGAGATGGTCAACATGATCTTGCTCCGTGTTTTCTCTGTGCCCTCTGTGTCTCTGTGGTGAATTCAATTTTTACCACAGAGACACAGAGAACACAGAGAAGGCAATTACCGATCCAACTCCGCCGCGATGATATTCAGGCCGCCGAATTAGTCCCGTTGTCTGTCAAACGGCATTCGGTGGTCTTCCGTTTGGTGGTGGTCCATCTTGGTGCGTTGTGTCTTCTTTTGACTCTGAATCGCTGTCTTTAAGTGCGGGGCGAACTTCTAAGTAATACCCAATCCGAAACCCCAAATAGAAACCGATCAGGCCACCAATTATTGATCCACCACACATGGCTCCAAATTCGCCGAAACCGTGATTTGAGGGCTGCCCATTCAAACCTCGATACGCAATGGGTCCGATGAAAAAGCCAACAATTGATCCAAGCCCCAACCCAAGCGCCAATAAAACTAGGCCACGCAGCAACACAAACAACTTATTCATGACAATCGCCCGGCGGATGGAAGTCACCCAAAAAGGACTTTGGCAAATCTCGCTCGCAGTTGAACACAGCACCGAAAAAACTCCTTCCGCCTGAAGGCGGAACTACGAACTTACCGATCCAACTCCGCCGCGATGATGTTCAAACTGCCGAGCACCGCGACGACATCGCTTAGCATGAGGCCGGGGATGATGTGCGGGAAGACGGCGAAATGGATGTACGACGGCGGGCGGCAGCGGGCTCGGTAGGGTTTCGAGGTGCTGTCGGCCGTGATGTAGAAGCCGAGTTCGCCGTTCGGGGATTCGGTCGCGGCGTAGATCGACTCGGTCGGGGTCGGGAAGCCGCGGTTGGGCATGATGACCTCGAAGTGATGGATCAGGCCCTCGATCGACTGGTACACGTTCGACTTGTTCGGCAGGACCGCTTTGCCTTCGGGGTCCACGTTGATCGGGCCGGCGGGAATGTTTTCGATGGCTTGTTCGATGATCTTGATACTCTCCAGCATCTCGTGCATGCGGACGAGATACCTCGCGTAGCAGTCGCCGCCGTTCGTGCAGATGACTTTGAAGTCGAAGTCCGGGTACGCGAGATACGGCTCATCCTTGCGGAGGTCGCGGACCACGCCGGAGGCTCGCGCGATCGGGCCGGTGCAACTGAAGTTGATCGCGTCCTCCTTCGACAGCACGCCGACTCCCTTGGTCCGGTCGATGAAGATGCGGTTGCGAGTCAGCAGACCATTGACCTCGGCGTGAACGGCTCGGAAGCCGTTGCAAAAACTCCGCACCTTGTTGACCCAGTCGGTGGTCACGTCGTACAGCACGCCGCCGACGCGCGTGTAGCTGGCATGGAACCGCTGCCCCGACGCGGATTCGCAGATGTCGTAAATCAGCTCGCGTTGCTGGAAGAAGTACAGAAACGCCGTGAACGCTCCCAGGTCGAGCGCACTGGTCCCCGTGTTGAGCAAATGATCGTGCAGCCGCATCAGCTCGGCGATGATCGTGCGGATGTACTTGCACCGCGGAGTCAGCTCGATCCCCAGCAGCTTCTCGACCGCATGATGCCACGCGATCTCGTTGGCCAGCGGCGAGAGGTAATTCATCCGATCGACGATGGTGACGTACTGGTTGTAGTCCAGGTCTTCCGCCAGCTTCTCGAACCCGGAGTGCAGATACCCAATATCTGGCACCGCCTTGACGACCTTCTCGCCGTCGAGCGTCAAGATCAGCCGCAACGTGGTATGCGTCGCCGGATGCTGCGGCCCAAAGTTGAGCGTCCACAGATATTCTTTATCCGCGGACTCCGCATCGTCAGTCATCAAATCGGAAACTTCAAACGGCATGGTCTTCCTATCAAATTCCGTGAGATCAAATCTTTTGCGGTTCCGTCGCGGATGGAGGGGGCATCGCTTCGAGCAATGCCTTGAGCAAGCGGTTGACTTCTTCCGAGGACGCGAATCGCGAAGCCACTTCCGGCTCCAGATAAAAAACACGACCTCCGGACTTGAGCGAGCCGTGCGACATCGCAAAGCGATTCGGTTTGGCTTTGGTGTAGTCGAAGTCGTATTCGTCGCGGAGATCGTCGGTCATTTCGTCAGGCATGATGGCACCCTCACATCGGGTTTTGTTCGTGTTTGTGTCGTTCTTTGGAACTGGCTCTCCGGGCACTGATGATTCGGAGGTTCGGTGGTCGCGACGTGAAGCTCACCACGAGCAGGCGGTCGAGTTGTGAGTAGCCGACGATGATTTCACGTTCTTCTTCATCGGAGTGGTCAGGGTCAGAAAAAATCGCTGCCAAGGGATCATCGAATACGGTAGCCGCTTCAACAAACGTGACGCCGTGTTTTCGTTCGTTGGTCGCGGCCTTGTCGTCGTCCCATTCGAATCCGGGCGGCATCGTACCAGCCTTTCGTTATTCGGACTTCGTTTCATCATTGTTCGTATCGCTTGAGCGTCATTCACTTCGGCACATCAACGTCCTTCTTGCGTTGGCAAAAGATTGCTCTTGCCAAGGTTACAATCTTCACAAAGTGTTTGAAGGTTCTGAAGGATCGTCTCACCGCCTTCCGCCCACGGGGTAACGTGATCGACATGTAAAATAACACTCAGCATTGTTGCAGGACTTCGGCCGCACTGCCTACAGGTGAAGGAGTCGCGTTGGAGAACCC
>JANNDA010000722.1:0-2218 GCA_031387195.1 Planctomyces sp.
GCCGGCCTATCCAGCGAGCCAAAGCCATCTGTGGATTCAAACGCTCAATGTCGGCCTGGAAATGACGTTCTGATGATTCCGTCGAGCTTGTCCAACGAATCGTCTTCGTAGACTGCTCGAATTTCTGGCCGCGCGAAGAACCGCTGGATACGTGATCGGCCGCGACGAACGGTGCGTCCGCTGGCTCCCAATTCGGGGAGTAGAACCATCGTGCCGTGGTTCAAGTGGGCCACTCGGAGCATGGTTTCTGAGATGCTCAACAACTTGGCGACGTAGCCCTGTTGCTCGATCGCGAAGTGGATGTCGCGTCCAGCCGTCTCAGTCGGATCAGCGTTGTACCGCAGGCCGAGTTGATCGAGCACCTCGCGGCGATACAGCGCGCAATGACTGCGGATGTACGGTCGATGATCGCCATTCTCAGCTTGGGGTAATTTCCGACGCAGCAGGCGTCCGCTCCAACTCCGCAGACTCAGAAACCACGGCGACTTGAATTCCAGTTTGTAGGTGCCAACGGCCGCGATCTGCGGATCGGCCGTCAGTTGCTCGACATGCCACGACAGCCAGTCGCCTCGGAGCGGAATCGTGTCCGTGTGAAACGACATCACGAACGGAGCCTGCGCCGCCGCGAAGCCAATATCGACCGCCTCTTTGTGTCCGAGTGCGACAGCTCCGACTCCCTCAGTCCGCTCGATCAATCGAATCCACTCGACTGAGCGCAGGTAATCCAGCGAGCGACCATCGCGAGAATTGTTATCGACGACGATCACTTCGTAAGGAACATCGCGTGTGTGATGTCGAATCGACCGCAAGCACAGTCGCACCAACTCTGGCGTCTGAAAGTGTGGAATGACGATCGAAACCAAGGGGACAGTCATGGCGCTCTCAGGACGGGGTTGATGCAGCGGCCTCTGGTGTCGATTCCTGAAGAAACATAAACGCGAAAATAAGGATCGCCGCTGCCGTCAGCAACGTGGCCCTTCGCACTTGCTGATTGACGGCGAAGGGTTCGATGAGCGATCCGTACCACGGCAGCGCATCATTCGACAGATCGAAGACGGGGTCGTTGTCGCGGATGCTGAGCTGCAATTCCTCATCAACGGCGATGCGGTCTTCCCCTTGTCGCAGCGCTCCGAAATCGACCGTCGCTAATTTCCTCACGAATTCGGGATCACGTTCCAGCGAATCGACGACTTGTTGTAAGTCAGACGCTTCATGCTCCAGCGTCACCAATCGAACTTGCGTGGCTTGGTAGTCGTGCTTCAGCCGAACGTAATTGATCAGCTTGGGAGAAATCACGACCGCGGCATAGGCCGTCGCGGCAGACAACAACGCCAGCCAAAAAGCCACGGAGATCATCCACGAGCCGGGAGCTTCAGACTGTTCTTCGTGGCTGCTCATGACGGTCGGTCTCTCCTGGAGTTCCGAAAGTATTCCCGATGAAATCGAAAAGGCTGAAGCGTCGTGGAATTTGATTCTGGAGATCAATCAAATTCTTGGGTATGCGACCGGTCAGATTGCGCGGTCGTTCCGATCGGCGGCGGCCACAAACGTCGTAGGTGACGATCTCAACGGTTTGGAGCGATGCTGCCGAATTGGTGGACCTTGAACATGTTGCTCATGGCAACGATCAAGCGCACGAAAAAAGCCCGACATCTTTGGAGATGTCGGGCTTCGCTTTAGCGGTTGACTCAACCACTGACTGATTATGGGTTTCAGCAACAACTCATTTCAATGTTGTGACTTATTACTTGGTCACGCGTGGTCAATGGTCTTCAGGGATTCTCAGGATTGGTCAGTTCGTTTGGCACACTGTGCCAAACGTTTGGACGACGGCAACTCCTCAAATCTAAAGGAGTTTGTCCGTCATGAAACGTCAATTAAGTTCGCCCTTGTTCGCGAGAAACGGGGTGAAGTTGCGGGTGGTCATCGTTTGTCGAATTTCTACCGAGCACCAAGATAAGAAAAGTCTGGAGGATCAAGAGGTGCTTTGCCGTCGTTACGCGCACGACTGCTACGACGGATCGATCGAATTCGCCATTATCGCCAGCCGCGGTTACACGGCTTGAACCGGGGCTAACGCTGACTTCATGGCACAAGTTTTGTTCTGTGATCGGTTGGCAGTCGAGCTTGTGCTGGACGGCAACTGCGATTGTGTGTTGCAGTTGAGGCGAGATTCGGGCACGTGAGTACCGCATGACGAGGAGTGCCGGTTGAGGGC
>JANNDA010000003.1:0-4715 GCA_031387195.1 Planctomyces sp.
CACTCTTGCCCGTCAGACGACGGGCAAGAGTGCCCGTCCTACAACGACAAGATGTCATTCTGAAGTCAGAGTTCAGGCCGAGTATTCTTTGTTCTCATTCTTGCTGGAGTGATTCGGATGCGCTGCTTTCTTTCGCGGTCAGTCGTGCCGGTCATCGTGGTCTGTGTTGCGGCGACAGTCGCGGTCGTCTGGGCGCAGTCACCGGACAAGTTTCGCGAGTTGCGTCAGCGCATGGTGACCGAGTGCATTGAGCGTGAAGGGGTCAAAGATTCGCGCGTGCTGGCGGCGATGCGCACGGTCCCTCGGCACGAGTTCGTGAAGCCAGCCCTGATCAAAGACGCCTACCACGACACGGCATTGCCAATCGGGCAACAGCAGACGATTTCGCCTCCCTTCGTCGTCGCCTACATGACCGAGACGATCGAGCCCAAAGAGACTGACCGCGTTTTGGAGATCGGTACCGGCAGCGGCTATCAAGCGGCGGTGCTCAGCGATCTGGTGAAAGAGGTCTACACGATCGAGATTGTGGAACAGCTTGGACGCGATGCGGAGAAGCGACTGGCAAAGCTCGGTTACAAAAATGTGACCTGCAAAGTGGGCGACGGATACCTCGGCTGGGCCGAGCACGCACCCTTCGACAAAATCATCGTGACGTGCTCGCCCGAAGATGTCCCCCGGCCGCTGGTCGAACAACTCAAAGAAGGGGGCAAATTATTGATCCCGCTCGGCGAGCGTTATCAGCAAACGTTTCACCTGTTCGAGAAAAAGAACGGCAAGCTCGAACAAAAGAAGTTGATCCCGACACTGTTTGTTCCAATGACCGGTAAGTCCGAAGCGCAGCGGCAAGTGAAGCCCGATCCGCTCAACCCCAAGCTGCTCAATAGCAGCTTCGAGCTGGACGAAAACAAAGACGGCCTGCCGGACAATTGGCACTATCAACGGCTGACGGAGCTGATTGCCGAGCAACCGCCCGAAGGCAAAGTCTTCCTGCGGATGGAGAACTCCGACCCTGGCCGTTTGGCTCAGATGCTGCAAGGGATGGCCATCGACGGTCGCAAGATCGGCACGATCTCCGTCAGCGCGATGGTGCGTGTCGAGAAAATCCGTCCCGGTGCCGACCAGTTCGCGCGGCCGATGCTGGCCATTCATTTCTACGACGGCACGCGGAAAGAAATTGAAACAGCCGTCATCGGCCCGTGGCTCCGCGATTCCGATTGGGATCGCCGATCAGTGGTTGCGGTCATCGTCCCGAAAGAAACTCGCGAGGCCATTATCCGCATCGGACTCAATGGTGCGACCGGACGGCTGGATGTGGATGACGTGCGGTTCCTGCCCAAGCCACGGTAAGACAGGCGAGCGGATAGCTAATCAATTCGGTATGACGACCCCTGAAGCGGCGGCACCAGCCCCCGGTTGCATCGGCATTCCGCCGCCTGGCATACCGCCTGCGGGAGGCACAGCTCCGCCCATAGGTGCGGCAGCACCTGCCGGCGCGGCTTCCCCGGCAGGAGCGGCTGAGGGCGCTGCCGAGTTGAGCATGTACCACGCAACGCCCCCAATGACCCCCAGGAATGCCAGAACCGCCACCGCGTTCATGGCCATGGCTTTTTGTTGACGCGCCTTCTTTTGAGCCGGCGTGGCACTCTCCAACAGCTTCTCTTTTTCTTCCTGCAACTTCTTTCGATCAACCCAGACGGTTTCACGAGCCATCGAGTCCAGCTTCATTTGCTTTTTGAAGTACAGCGCCAACAAGCCGTTGGCTCGCATCAGGAAGACTGCTGCGAAGCCAAACATCGCTTCGCTCAGGATCAAGCCGATGCCGGGAACGATGATGTTCTTCCACGGCAGTGGCTGCTGAGCGTATCGCGGGTCTGTCTCGTCATACGGTGGCGGCGGCACATCCTTCTTCGGATTGTTGAGCGACTCGCGGAGCTTGGTGTAGTCCGCGCCCTGAATGGAGCTGGCTTTCACATTCTCCATCTCTGCTTTCAGAAACGTGGCCAGCGGTCCTTGTTGCACCAAACACGCCAGGGTCACGGGAAGCATCACCGGTATCATCACCACCACGGTCATGACGGCCCAATACGCGCAGCCCAGGAAGGTCTTGGCCAAAGCTTGAAATTGAACGTGAGCCAGCCAGCCACGTTTTTGCACCGGCATGACCATGTGGACCATCACCTGCGGCAACATCAGCAGTATTAACATCTGCCCCAGAAGGGTCACGATCGCGCCAGGAATGAGCTGCCCAGATCGGATGAGATACGCACCAATCGCCGGCAGAATCAATTGAATTCCCATGACGATCTGCCACACGTGAAATTTGATTCCCAACGCCACGCAGGTGAACATGTCGAAGTTCGTCCGCTCCATTTTGTCCCGTTTCTCCAGCGTCGTTTTGATGATTTCTCCATCGAGAAACCAAATCCAGCCGAACGGAACCATGTAGGCCACAACGGTCAGGAACATCCAAAACATCCGCGGCGGAAATGAGATGCACCAGCCAACCATGTACGAGAAGAACAGCAGCGCCAGCGAGTAAATCAAGGTGTACGTACTCGTGCGGATCGCGAACGAGCGGTTTTTTTTCAGAAATGCCATCGAGTCCTTGAGGACCACGCGGAAGAAGATCTTTGGATCGGGACCTTTCTGCTTTTCCTTCGTCAGGCCCGATTCAAAATTCAGACCGCAGTTGGTGCATTCCATCGCCTCTTCGTCGGCTTCATGACCGCACTTCGGGCAGACTTTGACGTTCGCGTCCTCAGCGTCGTCGAGATCCATGTTCTTCAAGAATTCTTCGTGATCATGCTCCTTGGGTGCGGCCTTTTTCTTGGCGGGAGCGCTCCCTTTGGCCGCAGTCCCAGCGGGCACTTTGACCCGCTCTTCGCAGTCCGGGCATTTCACAGACTTACCGCGAGCCGCATCCGGTGCGGCGAACACTTTGTCACAACTTTGGCAGCGAACCTTGACCGGCATCGAAGACACTCCGGAATTACTCTGAAAGAAAAAGTTGATGGTCTGAGGTCCGAACACTCTAACGGTCGCCCGTTCTGAATTCATCGTCCGCCCGTAGCCCAGGCACGGCTGGCGAGTTTTTCTGTCTGCATGATGTAACCCGAAGCGTGAGCGAGTCCGAATGCTTCACAGAGCAGGCGAATCCTCGCGTTCTGGAACGCCCTCTCTCGCTGACGCTTCGGGTTACAAAGGGAATCCCAGGCGAGCCGCCTGGGCTACGTTTTTTGTGCCGCCTCGATCGCGTGATCAATTCTTCGCAACGCACGATCACGTCCCACCAGCAAGACGCAGTCGTAAACTCCTGGTCCGATCGGAACTCCCGTCGTGCTGATCCGCAGCGCGTGAATCAGCGTGCCGGGTGACTGCTCCTGCTCCTCACAATGCGCCTTCAACGCCGTTTCGAGACTCTCAATGGTCCATTCCGACAGCGCGGCGATTCGCTCACGGTAGCCTCGCAGTAAGGCCGGAACCCCTTCTTTTGTGACCCGTTTCGCGAACTCTTTTTCGTCGTAGACAATTTCGTCACGGAAGAAATACGCGACATCCAAGATGTCGCTGAAGAGCTTCAACCTGTCCCCCAACGCGGTGATCAGCCGCACGACAAACGCGTGAGCCTCGTCGCTGATCGGCGAGGCGATCAACCCGGCCTGCTCCAGATACGGCAGACAACCGGCTACTTTGTCGGCGAGCGGCAACTGCATCATCCAATGCTGTTGGTACGAGACCATCTTGTCGGGATCAAACCCCGCCGGTCCCTTCACGACTCGATCCAGCGTGAAAAGTTTCACCGCCTCTGCGAGCGAAAAGATCTCCGTCTTGTCGTCCAGCGACCAGCCGAGACGCAGCAACCCATTCAAGATTCCCGCCGGCAGAAAACCGACCCGTTCGTAATACTCGACCATCACCGGATCGAGTCCCCCTTGTCCCGTGAGCCCAATCTGTGCGAAGACCGAGTCCCCTTTGTCGCACAGCCGCTTGAACGACACGTTCTTGCGATACTGGTCCAACTTCCGTTTGCTCAGCTTCTCTTTCGATCCCGGTGCCGCGACATATGGAATATGTGCGAACTCCGGCAGCGTGTGGCCCAGCGCCTGATGCAGCAACACCTGCGTCGGCGTATTCGAGAGATGTTCTTCGGCGCGAATCACGTGAGTAATCTGCATCTGTGCGTCGTCGATCACCGTCGCGAAGTTGTAAAGCGGCGAGCCGTCCCCGCGCATGATGACCGGATCGGCCATCAGCCCGGCGTCCCATTCAACTCGATCGCGAATGTGATCTTGGATGACCACCTTCTGGTCGCGCGGAATCAGAAACCGAATGACGTGCGACTGCCCCTCAGCGACGAACTGCTGAATTTGAACGTCAGTCAGCGCCAGCGATCGCCGAGCACTCAAGTACGGCCGCTTCTCCGCCTCGGCCAGTTTACGATCCTGATCGATTTGCTCTTTCGTCTCGAAGCAGCGGTACGCCTTCCCCTCGCGGAGCAATCGCTCAGCGGCAGTGCGATACAGTTCACCGCGCTGCGATTGAAAGTACGGAGCATACGAACCGCCGATCTCCGGCCCCTCGTCCCAGTTCAGACCAAGCCACTTGAACGCTCGCAGAATTGGCCCGAGCGCCTCGTCGATATTGCGCTGCTGATCGGTGTCATCGATCCGCAGAATGAACACTCCGCCGTTGTGCCGAGCCCACAGCCAATTAAA
>JANNDA010000774.1:0-6648 GCA_031387195.1 Planctomyces sp.
CGCTTGCGCGTCGGGCTAGTCTGTGGTCTGGAATCCCCTCTGCTATCGCTCCTGAATCACGAGTGTCTCTCCAGAACTCTGAGTTGCTGTGACCTCCGCTTCCGTAGCGGTCGCCTTCTGCGGATACAGTTTCACGATCCCGCGCACATCTTCAGCAATCACTTCCAACCACGGTCGCGGAGTCACGCCGATCCACAGACAGAGGATCATCAGCGGCCCCACGGCCAGCAGTTCGCGAACATTGATGTCCTGAATCGGCCCATGCGTTGACGCCGGCTCTTTGAGCGGCCCAAAGAATCCGCGCCGCAGCATGTCGAGCAGATACCACGCACCCAGCACAACCCCCGTCGCTCCGATCGCGGAATACAGCGGATTCACTTTGAACATGCCGATCAATGCGAGCAACTCGCCCACGAAGCCATTCAATCCCGGCAGCCCCGCACTGGCCAAGCAGATGAAGACCAGGCACACCGTCAACAGTGGCAGGCGAGTCGCCAAGCCTCCGAGTTCACTCAGTTCGCGCGTGTGGTAGCGGTCGTAAACCATTCCCACCAACAAGAACAACGCGCCGGTCGAAAGTCCGTGATTGACCATCTGCATCACACCGCCAGTGATCCCTTCGGAGTTCAACGCGAAGATCCCCAACACACAAAACCCAAGGTGGCTCACCGAGCTATACGCAACCAATTTCTTGATATCGCTTTGAGCCAGTGCGCCCAGCGCTCCATAAACGATGCCGATGACCGCCATCGTCCCATAGACCGGCACGCCAATTCCGGCCACCGCCACCGGTAGCAGCGGCAGACAGAGACGGAGAAAACCGTACGCCCCCAGTTTCAACAAGACCCCCGCCAACAACACGCTGCCCGCAGTCGGGGCTTCCGTGTGAGCCAGCGGCAACCACGTATGAAACGGAAACAACGGAATTTTGATGACGAATCCGGCGG
Organism: Planctomyces sp.; assembly: GCA_031387195.1. Taxonomy (GTDB): domain Bacteria; phylum Planctomycetota; class Planctomycetia; order Planctomycetales; family Planctomycetaceae; genus SXKJ01. Next base: position 948 of record JANNDA010000774.1, read on the forward strand.
ACAAGGCGAGCAGTAAACCAATCTGCCAGTGATCCGGCAGCGGATGCTGTTGCAGTGCGGCGGCGATATCGGGAATCGAAAAAGGAGTCGCAGTCAGTCCCTCCTGCATCACCTTCATCACCAAGGCCACTAAACCCAACAACGTGATCATGCTGCCGGCCAAGGTGTAGATGAAGAACCGATAGGCCGCGAACTGCCGCTGCGATCCGCCCCAAATCCCGACCAGGAAGAACAGCGGGATCAGCGTGAACTCGAAGAAGACATAGAACAGCAACAGGTCGAAGGCGAGAAACGCGCCCAACATCCCCGCCTCAAGTACCAGCAAGCAAATGTAAAATTCCGTCGCTCGCTCCTGAATCGCTTCCCAGGAGATGAGTACCGCCGAGACCGTCAGGATCGCAGTCAGCATCAACATCAACACGCTGATGCCGTCCGCACCGAGATAGAACTCTAGGCGAATGGGAATTCGTTGAACGACCGCCTCGCCGGGTTCGATTCCGATACGACCGTCTTCATCGATGACTTCTTTGACCGGAATGCTGCTGACTTGTGTCTCACCCAGCGTCATCCACGTTCGCCGCCATTCAACTCGCGGGCGAACTGGACTCTCGACGATGTTTGGGTTTTGCACGACATCAGCGACACTGCTCGGCGAGTTAATCCGCGAGAAAAGTCCCACGGACAACGCCAACGTCCCGACCGCAGTCAACAACGCAATCCAGCGAGCGACCGCACGATCCCCCCCCAAGAGAGCGAGCATCAAAGCGGCCAGCAGCGGTAGAAGAATGATTGAGAGAAGCAGCATGTTGTTGTCTGATTATCTGGTATCTGAGATTTTGAGATTTTGAGATTTGAAATCGTAGAGCAGGCGGCTCGCCTGCTCGTGCCTCCGGTGAACTCACAGGCGAGCCGCCTGTGAGACGTTTTAGCCGGCCCACGCCCTCAGCATTTGAATCAAGAACACCACAAGTCCCAGCAACATCACCCAGGCATAGTTGGACACGAACCCGTTCTGAATCGGACGCACAATCCGGCCCACCGTCGCCGGGATCGAGCCCACGAAATCCAGCAGTCCGTCGATCAAATACTTGTCGAACAGCGTGCAGAGCAAAGCGATCACTTTGACCGGTTTGACAATCAGGTGCGTGAAGAGTTCGTCCAAGAAGAATTTCCCCAGAGACAACCGATGCAGCGGCCTCAGCGTCGATTCCAGTTGAACAGGAACGCTCGGAGCAACCACATACATCCAGCGAGCCAACCCAAACGCCGATCCGAAAATCACGCAACTCAACCCCATCAGCAGCCAGCTATGAGGGTGATCGCCATGCTCCAGTACCGGTGATCTGGCCAATGCGCTGGCGTAAACACCGGTCGGTCCCAGGATCAAACCGATCAACACCGAGAACGCAGCGAGTACATACAACGGGCCGGTCATCACTGACGGAGACTCGTGCGGGTGATGCGCCTCTTCCGGAAATTTCTCTTCGCCAAGGAAGGTCATGTTGTAGGCGCGGAATGTGTAAAACGCCGTCAAGAACGCAGTCACAACAGCGACGGCCAAGATCACCGTAAAGAACATTTCGTGCCCGCCCGCTTTGGTTCCCTCGAACAGTGCGACGAGGATTTCGTCTTTGCTCCAGAAGCCCGCCAGCAACGGACAGCCGGCCAACGCCAGCGAGCCGATCAAGAACGTGATCCGCGTGTGCGGCATCACATGCCGCAAGCCGCTGAACCGTCGCATATCGATCACGTCGCCCATCGCGTGCATCACGCTTCCCGCTCCCAGGAACAGCAACGCTTTGAAGAACGCATGTGTGAAGAGATGGAACATCGCCGCCGTGACCGCAAACGTCGCCAGCTTCGGACTGACACACGCGGCACCTAACGCCATGAACATGAAGCCGAGCTGACTGACCGTCGAATACGCGAGCACTCGCTTGAGGTCGTACTGCGTGAGCGCCGTCAAAGCGGCCAGCAACGCGGTCGTCGCCCCGATCCCGCTGACAACCATCTGAGCCGTTGGGGAGTGCATAAAGAGCGGCGTGCTGCGAGCGACCATGTAAACGCCCGCCGTCACCATCGTCGCCGCGTGAATCAATGCCGAGACCGGCGTCGGGCCTTCCATCGCGTCGGGCAACCAAACATGCAGCGGGAACTGAGCCGACTTGCCCATTGCTCCCACGAACAACAACAGACAAATCGTGGTAAAGATCGCGGGATCAGTCTTCGCGACTTCGGGAACCATCGCAAACACTTCCGCGAAATCGACTGTGCCGAAGGTTCTCCAAATCAGGAAGATTCCCATGATGAAACCAAAGTCACCGATGCGATTCACCACGAATGCTTTTCGAGCCGCCGCCGCCGCACTGGGACGCTGGAACCAAAAGCCGATCAGCAGGTAACTACACAGGCCGACTGCTTCCCAAAACATGAACAGCGTCAAATAGTTGTTGGCCAAAACCAACATGCACATCGAAAACACAAACAACGAAAACGCGGCAAAGAACCGGGGATATCCCGGATCACCGTGCATGTACCCACTCGCATAAATCGACACGAGCAGGCTGACCAACGTGACCGTCACCAACATTAGCGCGGTCATCGCATCCACTTGCAGGTCAACTCGGACAGTCAAATTTTCCGTCAGCGACCATTCGTAGCCCGGAACGGCCAATTGTGGCTTTGTCACAAAATGGACATTCCCGTCATGAGTGAGCTGTGCGGCGACAACAGTGCTTTGTGGCATCGTCGAGTCGGGTTTCAACGAATCGGGCGACACCAAAAACATCAGGTTGAGTAACCCGGCGACCGCCGTGGAAACAGCCAATGCGGCGACACACGGAACGTGACTTCGTCCTCGCAACAGCGCCTTCCCAAAGAAGGCGATGAAGAGGCTCGCGATCAGCGGTGCTCCAGGAATCAGCCAGAGCAAAGCTGGCGTGAGTTCAGACACGATGAGAGATCTCCTCGATGTGGTTCAAACTGGCGGCGTCTTGACCAGAGTCGGCCGACGTCCGGCAGGGGTCAGGTGCGGGAATTCTTGAGCGGGCACCGCCGTCGGCACGGCCGGTTCTTCTTCAACTGAAGCCTCGATATCCGCCTCACCCAACTGGCTCCAGAAATTGACATCCAACGATTTGGTCCGATGGTACAACGTCAGGATCAACGCCAGCGCAATCCCTGCTTCGCAGGCGGCCACAGTCAGGATGAAAGCGGTAAAGGCTTGCCCCTGAAAATTCTGATGAAAGTTCGAGAACGCCACGAGGTTCAGCGACACCCCGTGCAACATCAGTTCGGCCGACAGCATCATTGTGATGAGGTTTCGCCGAGTCATAAACCCGATGATCCCCAGCACAAACAAGATGCTGCCAACGACGAGATAATTCGTCAGGACAACCATTCTTAAACTCCCCAGCGTTTCACTTCGTGCATCAGACTCGCAGTCCCCCCACTGAGCTTGCCTCAGTGGAATCGGGCTTTTGCACTACGAATCTCTTTATTTGAAATTTCAATCACCGTAGTGCAAAAGCCCGCGAGCCACCGAGGCAAGCTCGGTGGGGTCGCATGGAACAAATCTAAAACTTCCCGCTCGATCGTTTCGGCGCGATGATGATTGCTCCGATGGAGGCCACCAGCAGCAACGTGCCCGCCAGCTCGACGGCAAATAAATAATCACCAAACAACGACCGTCCGAGCCCACGCATCGTGCCGAACGTTTCCGGCGTTGATCCACTCGTTGATTGTGGCGGTGGTGTTTCGGCGACAGGAGCAGACGGCATCGACGGAGAACTCGTATCTTCACCGCTGCCAACCGGTGGTTGTGTCATTTGTATTACGGGCGTTGATTCCTTGACGGCCGACACCAATTTCGGAGCCAGTGAAACAAATCCCGTCTTGGGCTCATCGTTCGTTGCCAACTTACCGGCGGTCGCTTGTGGCGGAGTGATCACAAAAAGTAACGCACCCAACAGCACAAATCCGGTGAACGCGATGATTCCCGGCTGCCGCGCGTTTTGATCGTAATTTGTCGTCCCCGCTTGTTGAGCCAACATCAACACGAACAGGAACGTGACGATGATCGCACCGGCGTAAACGATGACCGTTGCCGAGGCCAAGAACGGAGCTGATTGCAGCAAGAACAGACCGCACACACTCAGCGTGACGAGCGCGAACCACAAGGCCGAGTAAGCCGGGTTCCGATTCGTGATCATCAACGTGGCCGAGATGACTGCCACACCAGAAAACAAGAAGAACAAAGTGTCTTGGACTAGCGCTCCGCTCGGTCGCAACAGCGTGCCGCCGATCAAGCCCAACGCGGCGAGTCCAACCAGCGAGCCAATCAATTTTGATCGACGTTCACCCTTCGGCATCAGCAAGCCGATCGCCAAAGCTCCCAAAAACATCGGCAGAGCAAGCTGCCAATGTGCCGTCAGCCATTGCACGCTGTTGTCCATAATCTCGATGACGTCTTTCGTCTGCCGACGAGGGTGATTTTCTGGGCGACAAATCTCTGCGGAAACTCGGCGTTTAATGGGTAAAAAAGCCGTGATTGTCCGCAAAAACCTCACCCATCTGGCCACATCAAAGGGGGTACTGTAGCCCCCACTTCGCGCGATGGGAATGAACCCACAACGCACTTTGCGGCCATTCAAAAGCCCTTTGCGATCGGTCAATTTCTAAGCGACCAATCACTCGATGTTGACGGTCCTAGCCGGGTAGTCGATCCCCAGTTGGCGGTCCAACAGGAGCGCAACTCCCAACAAACAGGTCTTTCCGGGGCCAACCAAGATACGTGCGCGGATTGTTTCGCCGAACCAATCGAACTCCACGTAGAACGTCTCGTATTCGACCCACGCTTCGTCGGCTAATTCCGCATCAGTCGGGCCGGCATACTCGGCTTGTCGTGGATCGAAGAACTCTTCGCCGACGACCAACGTGCCGGTGAAGCCCGTGTCGATCATGAAATCGAGAGGACCTTGCCCGAAATCGACCGTGACGAACGCCAAGCCAAACTCATCGATGAATCCGCGCACGGCTTGAACTCCCGCCAAACTTCACAGCAGCCCCGCCGCCAATGCGAAAAATGGACGTGGGCGTGCGTCCGAATTTTTCCTGCGTGGCGAGATCGACTTCGCGAAACGTTCGCCCCAACACGTAGTCGCCCGACTCCGGTTCAAGCGAGATCAATTCGCCCATGTGCGACGCCTCTAACTCAGCCCGCAGCGTCTCGTCATAAATGCGGCGAGCCGTCTCAGCGAAGGTGGAACGAGTATCAAATTTCAACGACATCGGCAGACTCCCTTGAACGGACACGGGGAGAGTACGAAATCCACAAAACCTTGGCGACAGGAGTTTTGGATCATGAGTTCCGGCACACTGCCACTTGGATGATTGAGAGGCGGCAGGATGATATTGTGCCGTCATGAAAATGCTGCACCGCCACCGCCCACGCCCCCTGAAACACAACCCCATGACGTCATCTCTCAATCGTTTTGCTCCGACCTCGCGCTGTTGGCTGATAATTTTGTTTTGGGCCGCAGTGGGCATCGTCGCGCCGTCACCTCCTTCTTTGCGAGCCGACGAGCCGCGAGTAATGAAGCCTGACGGCGCTGGCTATCGCGACATCATCACACCTTTCCTGAAAACGCATTGCCTGAAATGTCACGGCCCCGAAAAGAAAGAGGGACAGCTTCGACTTGAT
>JANNDA010000782.1:0-6754 GCA_031387195.1 Planctomyces sp.
CACGGCGATCAGCGACACTGACATCGCCGCCGACAACGTCACCGAGAACGCAGCCATCGGCTCAGTCGTCGGCATCACCAACTTCGCTTCCGATGCCGATGCCACCGCGAACACGATCACTTACACGCTGGACGATGACTCGGCCGGCCAGTTTGCGGTCAACGGTGTGTCCGGCGTCGTGACCGTTGCCGGACTGATCGACCGCGAAGCGGGAGCCACGCGGACAATAACCGTCCGAGCGACCTCAGCCGACGGCAGCTTCGCCACGCTGAGCTACACGATCACGGTCAACGACATCGACGAGTTCGACATCACCGCCATCAGCGACACCGATCTCGCTGCCGACAACGTCACCGAGAACGCGGCCATCGGCACAGTCGTCGGCATCACCAACTTCGCTTCCGATGCCGACGCCACCACGAACGCGATCACTTACTCGCTGGACGATGACTCGGCCGGGCAATTCGCGGTCCACGGTGTCACGGGTGTCGTGACGGTTTTCGGTTCGATCGACCGTGAAGCGGGCGCCACGCGGACGATCACCGTCCGAGCCACCTCGCAAGACGGCTCGACGACGACGCAGTCCTACGTCATCGCCATCAACGACGTTGATGAATTCGACATCACCGCGATCAGCGATACCGACATCGGGACCGACGAAGTCACCGAGAACTCCTCGACCGGCACGGTCGTCGGCCTCACCGCTTTCGCCAGCGACGCCGACGCAACGACCAATGGCATCACCTACACGCTCGACGACAACGCAGCCGGCCAGTTCGCGATCCACTCGACCAGCGGCCTCGTGACCGTTGCCGGAGCCATCGACCGCGAGGCCGGTCCGACGCGCACAATCATCGTCCGCGCCACTTCGCAAGATGGCAGCACGACGACGCAGTCCTACGTCATCGCCGTCAACGACGTCGATGAGTTCGATATCACCGCGATCAGCGACACCGACATCGCGACCGACGAAGTCACCGAGAACGCATCCATCGGCACGGTTGTCGGCGTCACCGCCATCGCCAGCGACGCCGATGCGACAACCAACGACATCACTTACACGCTCGACGACAGCGCGTCTGGCCCGTTCGCGATCCACTCGACCAGCGGCCCCGTGACCGTTGCCGGAGCGATCGACCGCGAAGCCGGCCCGACTCGCACGATCATCGTCCGCGCCACCTCGCAAGACGGCAGCACGACGACGCAGTCCTACGTCATCGCCATCAACGACGTCGATGAGTTCGACATCACCGCGATCAGCGACAGCGACATCGCGACCGACGAAGTCACCGAGAACTCCTCGATCGGCACGGTCGTCGGCCTCACCGCTTTCGCCAGCGACGCCGACGCAACGACCAATGGCATCACCTACACGCTCGACGACAACGCAGCCGGACAGTTCGCGATCCACTCGACCAACGGCGTCGTGACCGTTGCCGGAGCGATCGACCGCGAAGCCGGCCCGACTCGCACGATCACTGTCCGCGCCACCTCGCAAGATGGCAGCACGACGACACAGTCCTACGTCATCGCCGTCAACGACGTTGATGAGTTCGACATCACCGCGATCAGCGACAGCGACATCGCGACCGACGAAGTCACCGAAAACGCATCCATCGGTACGGTCGTCGGCCTCACGGCCTTTGCTTCGGACGCCGACGCGACGACCAACGGCATCACCTACACGCTCGACGACAACGCGGGCGGCCAGTTCGCGATCCACTCGACCAGCGGCCTCGTGACCGTCGCCGGAGCCATCGACCGCGAAGCCGGCCCGACTCGCACGATCATCGTCCGCGCCACTTCGCAAGATGGCAGCACGACGACGCAGTCCTACGTCATCACGGTCAACGACGTCGATGAGTTCGACCTCACGGCGATCAGTGACACGAACGTCGCTACCGACGAAGTCAACGAAAACGCCGGAGCCGGCACGGTGGTCGGCCTGACGGCGTTCGCCAGCGACGCCGACGCGACGACGAACAGCATCACCTACACGCTCGACGATGACGCGGCCGGACGCTTCGTGATCGACGGTGTCACGGGTGTCGTGACGGTCGCGGGAGCGCTCGACTATGAGGCGGCGACGTCGCACAGCATCATTGTCCGAGCGACCTCGACGGACCTGAGCAGCACGACGCGGGGCTTCACGATCAACGTGCTCGACTTGAACGACAATGCTCCGGTGATCGCGGCCGGGCAGGCGTTCTCGGTCAGCGAGTTTGCAGCGGTGAGCGATTCGTTGGGACTCGTATCCGCCAGCGACATCGACACAGTCGGGAGCTTGCAGAATTGGCAAATCACAGGGGGCAACGTGGCGGGCGTCTTCGCGATCAACTCGGCGACGGGTGAGATCACGATCGCGAATACCACGACCCTCGACTACGAAACGACGCCGGCCTACACGCTGACGTTGACCGTGTTCGACGGAGCCAACACGTCCGCCTCGGAAACGGTGGTCATCGACATCCTCAACATCAACCAGGCTCCGGTGAATGCGGTGTCGGGTCCGCAGACGATCGCCGAGGATTCGTCGCTCGTGTTCAGCTCGACCAACGGCAACGCGATCTCGGTCAGCGATGTGGATGTCGGCGGCGGGTTGCTCGGCGTGCGGCTGAGCGTGAACAACGGGACGCTGACGCTCGGCACAACCGCGAACCTGAGCTTCGGACTGGGGGACGGCCTCAACGACCGTGACATGATCATCGCCGGGACTGCGGCCGAGGTGAATGCGGCTCTGGCCGGTTTGACGTACTCGCCCGATGCGAACTTCAACGGCAATGAAACACTGTCGATCCAGACTCGCGATTTCGGAAACTCGGGAGCCGGTGGCGAACTGCTCGACAACGATTCGATCGCGATCACGGTGACGCCGGTCAATGACGTGCCGGTCGCCAGCAATGACAGCTACTCGGTCAACCAAACGGAGTCGCTGTCCGTCGCCGTGACGGGTGTGATCGCCAACGACAGTGACATCGACAATGACCCGCTGGCGGTGGTGCTCGTGACGGGACCGGCTCACGGCTCGTTGACACTCAACGCCGACGGCAGCTTCACCTACACGCCCGACGTGGCGTACTTCGGAGCCGACACCTTCACCTACCAGATCGACGACGGCACCACGACCGGCAATGTCGCCACGGTGAATCTGACGGTGCTCCAAACGGTTGGCGGCGGCGGTGGCGGTGGTGATCCTAGCGACGGTGATGACACGGGGAGTGGCGGTGATTCCGGCGACGGCGGTGACACAGGTGGTGGCGATCCAACTCCTGATCCGACGGGTGGACCTGTTGGTGTTCCGACTTCGAGTGACAGTCGAGGTGGCTCGGTTCCTGGCTCCCTCACGACGCCGACCACGTTGTCCGAGATCCCGACGTTCACGGCCACGCCGAGCACTCCGGGTGACAGCTTCTGGCATTTTGTGTCGCGCGCACGCAGCGACCAAGGCCGACTGACCGGTTACTTGCCTAGCGACATTGTCGTGAACATCCTCGATTCGATGGATCAAGTCCTGGCGTCGATGTTCGATGACAGTGGAGTCATGTGGGCCAAACTGGATGACATGAAGCGCGACATGGATCAGGTCTTGCGGACGAGCACGGAGTCGATGACTTTGGTGGTGGGCACGACGGCCACGGTCGGCACGTCATTGACCGTCGGTTATGTCCTGTGGTTGCTCCGAGGCGGCACTCTGGTTGCCAGCATGGTTTCGGCACTGCCCGCGTGGACGATGATCGACCCGCTACCAATTCTCGACTCGTCCGAATTGGAACGCCGCGAGGACGACGACGAATCCCTGAACTCACTGATTGAAGGTTTCGGATTGGAGAAGGTATGAACCCTGGTAAGCTCCTCATGCGTTGGATCCCCACAAGTGTTCGACTCACATTGTCTCTGGTCAGTCTGACGATCAGCGGCCTTCTGCTGGCGGCGACTTTGGGACTGATTCCGGACGATCGCCACGCGTTGATGAAGGGCCGCGCAGAGTTGTGCGAGTCGATCGCGATCAATCACTCGCTCTTGGCCACACGTGGCGACGTGGAGGCCATGAAAGTGGGGCTCACGGCGATCGAGCAACGGAACGAGGACATGGAATCAATCGCCGTCCGGCACGCTTCCGGTGAGATCGAATTCGAAGTCGGCGAGCACTCCACACACTGGCAGCCGTCCCTGGATGGCAAGTCGTCGGAGACTCAAATGCTGGTCCCGATCAACATTGGCACTCAACCTTGGGGGACTGTCGAAGTTCGGTTTCGGCCAATTCGAATTCCCGGCTGGCGCGGCTGGATTCGCGAGCCGTTGCTCCGACTGGTGCTGTTCATGGGCCTGGTGGGCTCGTTGGGTTTCTTGATGTTCCTCAGCCAGACACTGCGGCAACTCAATCCGTCAAAAGTGATCCCGTCGCGCGTGCGCACGGCGTTGGACACGCTGACCGAGGGCCTGCTCATCCTCGACAACAAACAGCGGATTGTGCTGGCGAATGTCGCCTTCAGCAAAACCATCGGCCGTGAGCCCGACAAGCTCATCGGCCACACGATGGACGAACTTCCCTGGCGCAACCACGACAGTGAAGGGACCGAAAAGCTCAAGCAGATCCCGTGGCGTGAGGCGTTTGAGTCGGCGACTCCAAAGACCGGCATCCTGCTAGACCTGCAAATCACGACGGAGCTTCGCCGCACGTTTCTCGTCAACGCGGCACCGATCTTCAGCGCGAAAAACCGCTGCCAAGGAGTGCTGACCAGCTTGGAAGACGTGACGCCGTTGGAACAGAAGAAGAAGGAATTGCACTTCACGCTCGAACAACTCAAACGCTCGGCCGAGGAAATTCGTCTGCAAAACGAAGACCTCGAACGGCTGGCGACGATCGACCCGCTGACCGAATGCCTCAATCGCCGCTCATTCTTCCCGCAATTTGAAACGCTGTGGAAGACCGCCGAACGATATCATCAACCAATCTCGGTGATCATGGTCGATATCGACTTCTTCAAGTCGGTCAACGACATCCACGGCCATTCGACCGGCGACGAAGTGCTGCGTGGCGTGGCAGCGACGCTCCGCAACTCGGCCCGCGTCGGCGACTTAGTCTGCCGGTTCGGTGGCGAGGAGTTCTGTGTTCTGCTTTCCTGCTCGGACATCGTCGAAGCCAAAGCGGCTGGCGAACGCTTTCGCGCCGCGATTGCGGCGACGAAATTCCCCAAACAGTCCGTTACGGTGAGCGTTGGTGTTTCGGCCCGCTCACTGGGAGCGACTGATCCTCAAGAGATGCTCGATCAAGCCGACAAGTGCCTGTACGTCGCTAAACGCAACGGACGTAATCAAGTCATCGGTTGGGACAACGTGCCCAGTGATCTGGTCATCGAGAAAACCAAAGTCTCGCGCACCGCGCCCGCGGTCGTCTCGGAACCAACCGACCACACAATTCCCTACCGAGCCGTCACGGCGTTGCTCTCGACGTTGTCCTACCGGCACCAACCGACTGCCGCTCACTGCCGCCGCGTCGCCGACTTGTGCGTGACGTTGGCCGAATCGCGGATGTCGCTGCGCGACTGCTACCTCGTTGAGACCGCCGCGCTGCTGCACGACATCGGCAAGATCGGTGTTCCGGATGCGGTGCTGTTGAAACAATCCGCTCTGACGCGTGAGGAATGGGATCTCATGCAACATCATTCGACCATCGGGCTGGAGATCGTGCGTGCGTCGTTCGGAAACGCGCGTCTGACCGAGACCATCGAAGCTCATGAGGCGTTTTTCGGTGGCTCGAAGCATCGTCCGAATTTGCCGACGGGACTCGATATTCCTCTAGGAGGACGCATCCTCGCCGTGGCCAACGCCTTCGATTCGATGACCAACGACAGCGTCTATCGTCAGGCCATGACCATGGCGGAAGCCTTCGTCGAACTCCGTCACTGTGCAGGAGCCCAATTCGACCCCGAGTTGGTCGAAAGCCTCATCCGCATCGTCTCCGAGAGAACATCGACGCATGTCGGCTGGCAGGCGGACTCGGTTACGCGCGACGCGGCCGTGGACGTTGGCAATCAAATCGAAAGCCTCGTGACCGCCATCGACGACCAGGACATCGAGCGTCTGAAATCACTGGCCGATCACCTCAAGTCGACCGCCCAAGTCAGCGGCATCAGTCAGATCGCCGACTCCGCCGGCTGCCTGGAAGCGGCCGTCGCGGAAAACGCCGACCTGCTCGAAATTCTGGAGTCTGCCTGCGAACTGGTGGACCTCTGCCGTTCCACCCAACGAGCCTTCCTGCACAACGCGATCGCCTGAGTCGTCATCTCGTGCCGTGAACGCTCTCCGGGTTCGTGATCAGTTCGCACTGGTTGCCCATGTCCTTCATCTGTTTTTGAAAGCGAGTGGACTGCTCAAAGGCCTTCGGTTCCGTAGACGCACGCGGAAGGGCTTTCTGTTTTGCGATAACCGCTTAATCGGCAACAGCTTAGATACCACAGAAACCATTGCGAATCGTTGCAAATCAACGCAGGAAGTGGCAAAAACTCACGGTGATTGCACTCGCGGGCCGGTAATTACCGGCCGCAAACTGATGCGAATTGACTGCCGCGTCAGTCGCCCAAACGGTGTGGAACTGGCGCGACTTCGGTCGCACTCAATGGGCCTCAACCGGTCGATAGATTAGGCCGCTTTTGAGACGCTCCAGGGAGCCCATATCGCTTTTCAACGAATGTGTTAGACCTCACCTTAATAACGAGTTGCGACAAAAGCATGACCGCCAAAATCTTCCACC
>JANNDA010000783.1:0-3186 GCA_031387195.1 Planctomyces sp.
AACCCGCCAATAAAAAACGGTAGCTCTGTGTGCCTAGAAGCGGTTGCAAAACGTAGCATTGGCGGCTCGCCTGTGTGGTTTCTGCGTTTAAATCACCAGCAAGCCGCCTGTGCTACGAGTTTTGCAACCGCTTTTCCTACCTTTGCACGGCCAACGAATGGCTCACCGACCATGCTGCAACGTTTCCTTCAACTCCTCGGCATTCACGAAGACGTCCTCAAACACTTAGACCGCGCCGAATTACTTTGGCAGCGGTCAGAGGTGCTCTGGATCGGGCTCGTGTTTTTGTTGCCACTCGCATGGACGATCTATCGTCGGCAGAAGCTCAATCTACACACGGTGCCGAAGTGGATGTTGCTGACGTTGTGCGCCACGCGGCTATCAATTCTGGCATTGCTCGTCGTCGTTCTCTCCGGACCCTATTTGCGGATCGATCACAAGTTCGAGCGGAAGCCCATCGTCGCGTTTGTCTTCGATCACTCACAAAGCATGAGGTTGCCAGCCGGTCCCTTCGAGACTGACGAACAATTCGCTGAAGTGGCGAAAGCCGCTGGCTACGTCACAGACGCCGTTTCGCCGGATGCAAAACAATCGGCAGATGCTCCGCGATCGCCGGTGATGGTCGATCCGGAAACACGGAAGGCATTGAATCGCATTACGCGAGCCGACCTCTCACAAACAGCAGTTCGAGTCGCCGCTCCTGATTTACTCAAACCGCTCGAAGGGAAGTTTGATGTGCGGTATCTCGCGTTCGCTCGCGAGCCGGTGCCGTTTGTGTTTGATGCCTCGAAGACCGATTCGCAATTGCCCGATAGCGGCGGCGGAGTCTCCACGTGGATTGGCAATGTGGTGCAACTGATTGTGGATGATGCCGCCGGTCAACACATTTCAGGAATCGTCCTATTCAGCGATGGCCAAAATACGGGAGGCCGTTCTCCCGGCGAAGCAGCTCGCGCGGCTGCACAAGTCGGCGCACCGATCTTTGCCGTTCCCATCGGCTCACCCAAACGCTTGCAAGACGTTTCGATCGTGGATCTCTACACGTCGGGACATGTTTCCGTCGGTGACATGGTGAAGGTCTCTGTAACGCTCGAATCCAACGGCTTCAACGGGCGACCGATCAAAGTCGAACTGAAAGACGGAGACAAAGTTCTCGACACCAAAGAGATGGTGTTACTCGGCACCGAACAGCAGCAGACGGAGTTGATCTTCGAGGCGAAAGAAGCGGGAGACAGATATCTCACGGTCAGTGTTCCTGCCTTCCCAGAAGAAGCAGACGAGTTACGCGCGAACAACACCGATTTGGCTTACGTGAAAGTCAGCGATGAGAAACTGAAGGTGCTGCTGATCGACGGTCTGCCGCGCTGGGATTTTCGCTTCTTGAAAAATGACATCCGCCGTGACAACGGCATCAAGGGCCGTACCGGCGATGAACCCGAAGTGCTCGCGGAAGCCGAGTGGCGGCGCATGTCAGCGGAAGATAAAGCCGCGAAGTTGCCCTCGTCGGTGAAAGACTTGAGCGAGTACCACACGATCGTCATCGGTGATGCGTCGCCCGACATCTTGCATGATGAGTTTCGCAAAGCGCTGATTGAAGCGGTGCGCGAAAAAGGTGTCGGCCTGATTGTGCAAGCCGGCCCCCGATTTATGCCGCACTTGTTCGATAGCGAGTTCCAATCGCTGCTGCCGGTGACGCTCCGTAGCAATGCTCAAACCGGGATCGAAGCCCCGGCCTACAAGCCGTTCAAGATCGAAATCACTCCCGAAGGTCTGCTGCACGAATCTCTGCGATTGCACGATGACCCGGGTCGTAACGTCAACGTTTGGTCGCAGATGCCTTCGTACTTTTGGACCGCTCCGGTCGAGCGAGCGTCGCCCGCGGCGATCGTGCTGGCCAGCAATCCCAGCCTCGAGAACCGCTGGGGCAAGCAACCGCTCATCGCCTATCAGTACGCCGGCAAAGGGAAGGTCGCGTTCATCGGAACCGACTCAACCTTCTTGTGGCGACAGAATGTTGGCGATCGTTTCTTTTACAAGTTCTGGGGCCAGATGCTGCGCTTCGTTGGACGAACCGAAGACGGCTCAACGCAAAAAGAAAACCGCCTTGTCATCCATCCCGTCCGAGTACAACCAGGTGAAGCGGCTGAGATCGAATTGTTCGCCTTCACCGCCGACGGCACACCGCGCACGGACTCGACAATCAAAGTGAGCACAATCGGCCCCACCGGGTCGTCTTCGGTCGAACTGCTGGCCGACAAATTTGCTAAGGGCCGCTACACCGGCAAGTTCACTCCGAATGAAACCGGCGACCACCGCGTGCTCTATCAACCGAACGATTCGCCGAAGTCGGTCGAAGGAAAGTTGCGAGTGATGCCTTCGTCGGAAGAACTTCGCGATCCAAATCTGAACCGTCCAACGCTTGAAATGCTCGCCAGCACGACTGGTGGCAAGGTTATTGCCCTGAGCGATCTCAAGAGCTTGCCAGAACAATTCAAAGGCGAGCCAATGCTGGTGGAGGTCCATCGCGAAGCCAGCGTCTGGGACAACTGGTTTACTCTGGTACTGATTACGTTGATCTATGCGGTGGATGTGGGGCTCAGAAGATTGAGCGGCTTGAGCTAGTCTTGTGAGAAACGACATCACCGAGCTTGATTCGGTGGTGTTCGGGCTTCTGCAAAATATTGTTTGAGAATCCGGACCAAACGGGTTAGTGGATCAGGAAACCAAGAAATGGCAGCAGAACGCAATTCCGGTATTCGGCTCCGAACTATCGCCGTTGAAGCCCTCGGTGCCTTGGTGTTATTCACCTCTTTTCTTCAAGCACAAACCAAAGCCCCAACGGTCACTTCTGCCGCGCCGCTCACGGAGATCAAGGTCATCGAACGGGTGACCTCGTCCGTTGACCGCAGCTTGGAATACCTCGCGTCGAAACAGCGGCCTGATGGGAGCTGGGATGACTGCAACGCCGGGAATGCGGTGACTCTGCTGGCGATGCTGGGGCGAGGCCATGTGCCGGGGCGAGGGCAGTACAAAGAGGTGCTGCAAAAAGGTCGCAAGTACCTGCTGAAGACTCAGCGCGACGACGGACTGTTTCACTCGAAGCGGCAAGCGGGTGCAGGGCCGATGTATGAGCACGCTTTTTGTACGCTGGCGACCTCCGAGCTGTATGGCATGGACCCCGATCCT